>NC_006128.1:0-27108 GCF_000196215.1 Borreliella bavariensis PBi
TTCAAAATTTTTCTATTGGATAGATTCTATACAAAGAGGTAATAATGTATAAACAACAATATTTTATTTCTGGTAAAGTACAAGGTGTTGGTTTTAGATTTTTTACAGAGCAAATAGCAAATAATATGAAACTAAAAGGGTTTGTAAAAAATCTAAACGATGGCAGGGTAGAAATTGTGGCTTTTTTTAACACTAACGAACAAATGAAAAAATTTGAAAAATTATTAAAAAATGGGAATAAGTACTCAAACATTGAAAATATTGAAAAAAAAACTTTAGATGAAAACTATCCTTTTCAATTTAATAACTTTAAAATTTATTATTAGGATTTGCTTCTCGTTTAATAAGTGCCTTAACTTTTTTAGTCCTTAGCTTAATATTGCTCATATCAGAATTGTTATTCTTGGAGCAAGACACAGCAGATTTAAAAAAATGTTCAACTTTAAATTTCAAAAATTCTAAAGACTTCCTATTCCTGCAAAAAATATTCAAATTGCCATCAGAAAATTTAATATCAAGACCACAATTACAACCTGTTTTTAAAAATCTACATGAAATAAAACTACCATTTGAACCATTCCTATTAAAAAGAATAAAATATTTTTTACCTCTTTTAGAATCTTTAAAATAAATTTTAAGCCAATCTCCTGCTGGCTTAACTGAAGTTAACCTATCATAAAGATAAGAAATATAAATCGTTCTATTGTCATTAGATTTTAAAATTTTTTTAAAGAAATAACAAAGACCTATTTTCATATCAATTATATAATATATTATTAATAAAATATTTTCTAATATTCTCCAAATGTATTAACAATAACCTAAAATTTAAAAAAGCAAAAACTATAATTTATAATTAAAAATTATTGATAAGTATTCTGTAAGTTTTATGTAGTTATAATTGTATCCATATGTTTCTTTAAAAGCTTTGCGAATTTTAACATTCAATCCTCTAACCATTGCCAAAGTCTCTAAATTATCCTTCAACATTAAATCTTTAATTACAATCAACGTTTTAATATAATTATCATCAATTATACTATGTTCTTTTATCAAACTTTCTAAACGATCCATTGTAAGCGTAGAATAGGTGGCTTTACGTCTAACATATGTATAAATTCTTTGATTAAGTAATTTTAATAAGTTATTGTCTGCCTCATCATCTAAATTATCTAAAACATACCTATTATAATGAAAGGCTGTTGTTATATCGTTTGGTTCGTGCCCTAAAACTTTTGTTATCCAATAATTCATTTCCATATTTTTAGGCGCAAATGCAAGATAAGAAAATTTACAATAAATAGCTCTACAAAAATAAACAGATTCTTCAGGGGCAAAAATATTATTAAAAATTTGACGAAACAATCTATTATAACTGTATGAAAGATTTGAAGAGATTAACTCTTTAGCAAGATTCTCGGTTTGTTCCATGTAGCGTATTTCTTTTATAGAATTAATTATTAATTCGGGATCTGCAAAAACTGGAAAAACAACTTCATTAATAATATTATTCTCTCTCTTTTTTGCAATAAATTCCATACGAATATGATTTTTATCTGCGATATAAAATTGAGAAAGTTTCATTACTTCAACAGGACGACGCCCTATTGCCATTAAAACTCCATAAAATTTCAATCTAATATCTCGGTTTTGATTTAATAAGAGCTTAATTATTTCAATATAGGTATTTAAATTAATTTTAACAAATATCTGTTCTTTCCTATAGCTATTAATTTTTTCAATTTTATATTTATGAGCATAATCATTTAACCATTTTGGAGTTACAAAGAAATCTATAAAATATTGAAAATAGGGCTTCTCGTTATTAATTTGATTTAAAAACATTAACTCTTCTATTTTTCCCAGGTCTTTAATTCCTATATTTTTTAATTCTTTTATTTTTTTTGATTTCCAAAAAAATAAAAAAGTATTATCTCTTTTAATCTTTTCAATTACTGAAAGATTAATATATTCTTTAATTATTTTACGAGTTTTTGAAAGATTTAATATTATTGAACGATTTGTGAATTTATCTTTTCTAAAAAGAATGGCTTTGTGTTTGTCTGCAAGAATTTTTATTTTTTCTTTCAATTTTAAATATGAAAGTTCATTATTGAGATATCTATTATATAAAATTTCTAATTCTTTTCTAAATATTTCAAAATCATTTTTTATCTTCACTTTTGAGGACATATTAATTCAATTATACCAAGTTTAAAATTTTTTACTTAGTTAAAAAATTTTTAATTTTTAAAAAAATACCTATATATTAAGTTAAATCATGCAATATTGTATTAGACTCCATAAAAATTACCAAAAAGATATTTCATTTATACTAGCCAATCTTTTTATTGATTTAAAATACAAATAAATAAAATTTATATAAATTCTTTTATTGCCTAAAAGAGAGCTATTTATAAATAGCTCTCTTTTTATCACAAGTTTTTCAATAGCAATTCAAAAAAGCTTACTATTCTTTTTCCTGCAAAAGCAGAACCTTATCATATGCTTTTATAAAGGGTAAATACATAAATACCGAAATAATCAATAATAATAAAACCAGAACAAAAGATTTAATATCAAGCCCTGTAGACAAAAAAGCGGCAATAGGAGCAGGGGTTGTCCATGGAGTTAAGGTTCTAACTCTTTCAATAATTCCAAAATTAGTAAGAGTATATGCGACAATTATATTAAACATAGGAATAAGTAAAAAAGGAATACCTAGTATAGGATTTAAAACTATTGGTGCCCCAAACATAATAGGCTCATTAATATTAAAAAGACCAGGAGCAAATGAAAGTTTACCTATGGCCTTTAGATGTTGAGATTTACTAAGCATCATGGCAATAACAAGGCCTAAAGTTGAACCAGCACCACCAATATATACAAATGAATCAAGAAATCCACCCGCTAAAATATGAGGAAGTGGAAGATTGTCAGAAAGAGCCCTAATATTAGAATCAAGATTTGTCAGAATTATGGGATTAAGCAAGGCAACAATAACATTGGTACCATGAAGGCCACAAAACCATAGTATATGAACGATAAAAGAAATCATTAAAGTCCCAACTAAAGTATCGCTAATTTGTAAAACAGGCCTAAACATACTCATAATTATTTCGGGGAAAAGGCTGCCTGCTAAACTTTGAATAGCAATATTAACACTTTGAGCCACAATGGAAAGTACAACAACAGGAACTAAAGCTTCAAAAGATTTTAAAACAGCAGGCGGAACAGACTCTGGAAGTTTAATTGCCATATTTCTTTGAACTAAAAATTTATAAACTTCAACAGCAAAAATAGCAGAAATAATAGCTGTAAATACTCCTTGAGCACTAAAATATCTTGCATCAATTACAGGAAACCATGAATTAGGCTGAATTCCCCATTTAGCAGCATCTCCTCCGTAAGGTATCCAATCTGATTGTCCAGCTAAAATTAAAAATGTATAAAGAGACAGGAATCCTCCTGTAATTCCACTAAGTTTATAATGATTAGATAAGTTATAACCAATACCAAAAACAACAAATATGGACATAATCCCCATACTTACATAAAATGGCTGAACAATATTTCCTTTATATTTAGCCATTAAATCAACATACCACTGTTGATATAATAATGTTGTAGAATCTGTAAAGGGTAAATTAACTAAAAGTAAAATAAAAGAACCAACTATCAAAAAGGGCATAGAAAAAGTAAAACCATCTCTTAAAGCAATTAAATATCTATTTGAACCAATTTTACTAGCAATAGGAACTAAAGTAGTTTCAATAAAATTTTGAAAATTCATGAAAACCATCCTCCAATAAAAAAATAATTAATTATTATAATTAATATATAATTAATTATAATAATTATATCAAAATCCTTATAAGATCTATTTAAAATAAAATTATTTATGTTTAATATATCTTATAATATAATATATTATAGGACATATTAAACAATATTAATTATTGATTTATAAATAAAAGGAGAAAATCTTATACATGAATAAAAAAATATACAGCATAGAAGAATTAATAGATAAAATAAGCATGCCTGTTGTAGCTTATGCTGGTGAAGCTAAAAGCTTTCTAAGAGAAGCTTTGGAATACGCTAAAAACAAAGACTATGAAAAAGCAGATCTTAGCATACAAGAAAGTAGAAACTCTATTGCAAAGGCGCATGAAGCACATAGGGAAATAATACAGCAATCAGCCACTAATCCAAGCTCTGTTAAACCGCCTTTTATTTTAATTCATGCCGAAGATCATTTAATGTCTGCAATTTCAGAATTAAGCATTTTTGAAGAATTAATCAATGTTTACAAAATAATAAATGAAATAAAAAAATAGGAGGAAATATGAATATATTACTTGTATGTGGAGCTGGAATGTCCACAAGCATGCTGGTACAAAGAATTGAAAAATATGCCAAAGCAAACAATATAAATGCAAAAATTGAAGCTATTGCTGAGACACGACTTGGCGAAGTTGTTGACCGCTTTGATGTTGTTTTACTTGCACCACAGTCAAGATTCAATAAAAACAGACTTGAAGAAATAACAAAGCCCAAAGGAATTCCAATCGAAATAATTAACACAATCGATTATGGAACAATGAATGGAGAAAAAGTATTACAACTTGCAATTAATGCACTCAAGAATAAAAGTTCTTTTTAAAGAAGGTTAAAATGAAAGAAATTGGAATATCTATATACCCTAATGTAAGTCCTAAAAATAAAATTATCGAATATCTTGAGAAAAGTGCTCATTTTGGATTTACTCAAGTATTTACCTCTTTACTCTATATTAACGGAAATGAATTTAACATATTCAAAGAATTACTGAACATTGCAAATAAAAACGGAATGAAGCCTATTATTGACGTAAGTCCCAAAATTTTCAAAGAATTGGAAATTGATCTTTCAAATCTCAGAAATTGTCCAAAACTAGATTATTTTAAAAAACTTGGTGCTTGGGCAATTAGATTAGACAATACATTTACAGGCATTGAAGAATCATTAATGACTTTTAACGATTCTGACCTTAAGATTCAACTTAATATAAGTAATATAAATAAACATATTGACACAATAATGTATTTTAAGCCTAATATAAAAAATTTGCTTGGATGTCATAATTTTTATCCCCACAAATATACAGGACTTTCAAGAACTTTCTTTAAAGAAACAACGAAAATATTCAAACATTATTCAATCCCAACGGCCGCATTTATTAGTTCTAGCAATGCAGAAGAGTGCGCACGAGGAAAAGAAAAAGAAGGTGTGCCTACGCTAGAATCACACAGGTCTAAAGATATAGAAACCCAGGCAAAAGATCTTTTTAAAGAAGGAATAGACACTGTCCTAATTTCTAATTGTTTTCCAAGTGAAACAGAATTAAAAAAAGTATCAAAAGTAAACAGAAATGTTTTAGAGCTCAAAGCAGACCTAAATCCAAAAGCAACTCCAGTGGAAAAAGAAATAATACTTGAGAATTTACATTTTAATAGAGGAGATATTAATTCTTATAGAATTCGATCAACTATGCCAAGAGTGTACTACAATAATAAAAAATTTCCTGTACATTCTCCAAACGAAATCAAAAAAGGAGACATTTTAATAGACTCTTCAGAATATTTAGGTTATGCAGGAGAGCTTCAAATATCACTAAAAGATACCCCAAATAATAGTCTTATAAACGTAGTTGGGAAGATAGTAGATGAAGAAATATATCTGCTTGAAAAAATAGAACCTTGGGAAAAATTCAAAATAATAGAAAATAAATAAACATCCTAAAAAAAGTTTATTTATTGTAAAAATTTTTCAATTGCTTTAAGGACATAATAATATAGAGTAATGTAAGACTCTATTAAATCGAAATTTTTAGAACTGTCAAGAAAATATATAAATTCATTAGTAGCAGAATTAAGATCTTCAATATAATTTTTAAGTTCAAAATCTCGATTAATAGCTTTTATATCATCTAAACTAAAAACAATAGTGGCAACATTTTGAATATTACTATTGACATTAATATTATTTTTAAAAGCAATTTTTTTGTCAAAACTATTAATAGCGTCAAAATTAGGTTCATTTGAATTTAAATTAGAAATTGTTAATTTAAATTTATGATCAAACAAAATACCAAAATCATAGGTTAATAAACCTACTTTTTTAGAACTTAAAGCCAATTTCATTACAATATTATTACTAAATTTATCTAAAATAAAAAAATAAGAATAATAACTAATATCTTTAATAGAATTAAAGTAATCCTTAGTATGAATACCGGTTTTAAATTTGCCATTTCCTAACGGTTTATATAAACCAATCTCAATTTTCATTGCTTCATTTAAAGATCTAATAAAAATTGAAGAAGTACTAATATTACATGAAAATAAAAAAAGTAAAGGTAAAAAGAAAATTAAAATTTTTTTCATCAAAGATTTCTCATGAAATATACTAATATTAATTAAAAGCTTACATAAAAAGTATAACAAATTCTTTAATAATTAAAATCAAAAAGAATATAATTATTGCACTAGAATTACATTTATATAAAATCACTTAAGGAATAAAAAATGAAGTATCTTAAAAATATTTCCTTATTTTTATTAATTTTAGGTTGTAAATCCATTCCAAATGGGAATTTCAATCTACATGATACAAGTCATAAATTAGGAAAACTAAAATTTCAAGAAGACTCTATAATAAGCAGAAATTATGACAATAAAATATCTATTGTGGGGATATATAATCCTTTAATAGAAAAAGAAAATTTTAAAGTTAATATTTACATCGAAAAAAAAGGATTGCAAATAAATCCTGAAAGCGTTTTGATAAATGAGGAAAAAATTAATTATTTAAAATATCAAGCAGAGCTTAAAGTAAAATCCAGCTTTAATAAAAGCATTATTAGTATTTCACTAGCTAATTCAAGAGATCTATTAACCCATATTTATGATAAAAGCATAGGAAAATACATTAACATTGACTTTCAGGACAATTGGAATGTACCTTATAGCACAAAATTTAATAAGGAGTATATTTTAAAATATTTAACAGATTTTGATAAAGAAGCTGAAATATCCAAAAATATATTACAAAAACGTATTGATAATAGAAAAATTGAAATTGAAAAAACAGAGCTTAAAACAGAATATAATGAAATAGAGGATTATTACATATACAGTATGAAGATCCCAAAATTATTTGAAAAATCAAACACCCCCTTAGAAACATACGAAACATTTATTATAGCAAATTATTACCCTTGTGAAAATTTAAATATTTTGTTTTTAAATTTAAATTTATACTCAGATCAATTACGCTTTCTAAACTCTATTTATGATGAAAATAATAGAAAATTAAAAATTGAGCCTCCTATTAGAACTTTAAAGGATTCAAAAACAATAAAAGAAACATTAAATATAGTATTAAGTCCGCAAAAAATAATCGAGCTTACAAAAAACATTGAAAAAGATATTACTTTAAAATTAAAATCTTACGGAGAAAAGGGTGAATTCATGTTTGAAATATATAAACCACTTCTTCTAAAATTTTTAAAAGAAGTAGATCATTGCATAAAAAATTTGCAATCAAATAGGCAAGATTCAATAAGTTAAAATTTATACCTACTTGATTGCAGATTCACCAATAAAACTTTACTTTTTTTAATAAGTGTATTATTATTAACCTCAATGCTTAATGCAATAAAAGATCAAACGATAGGAGCTTAAAATGTATCAATTAACAAGTAATAAGATGCCTTTTAATAAAGTGGTAGACCGAAGATTGAAAATATTTTGGGTAATTCAAAAACTAAGCGCTAACTACTTCATATCTAAAAAAAAATATTCTCTAGGCAATGTTGTAGTAATGACAAATTCTATATTGGAAAAAAAAGGTTTTAAAAAGGTTACTAAAAGAACAATACAAAATGACATAAAAATTTTTGAAAATTTAGGATTAATTAAAAGTCATTTCAATCCACTTGGAAAAAACAATGGTAGCTTTACTTACTACACAATAAATAAAGCTCTTGAAAAATTGGCTAAAAAAGTTATCAGTACAACATATTTTATTAATAAAAAAATTAAATATGAAAAATCAAAAAACAAGGAACTAAAAAAATTTAAAATAATAGAAGAATCTCAAAACTATAAAATTTCATATCAAATAACTTCACATCTATTAAGTAATAATATAAGTAAAAATTATAAGAATTCTAATCATTCTAGCAAAAATCAAAAAACAAAAAAAACCATAAACTTCTTAGAGAAAGAAATTAAAAAAAAATCGAAAGAAATAAATCTAGAAGAAATCAAAAAAATCACAGAAAACATAATAAGCTACAAAAATTCACTATGGAACTTAAAAGACTTTATGGAAGAACTATGTGAATATGAAGAAAAAAAAGTTATAAAATTCTTCAAAAAAACTTTAGAAAAAAAGAAAAAGAAAATATGGTTTATGGCAAAAAAATTTAAACATACCGATTTTAGTAAACTAATAAAAGAATTTAAAAGTAAAAACAAAATAAAAAGAAAATTAGAAAATGAAAACCAAATTAATACATCAAATGATATAAAAAATGCTATTGTATTGATGAAAAATCTAATAAAAAAACAAAAATATGATAAAAATAATAAAAAAGTAAAGTCAGAAAAATATAATGGAAAATAAAGAAACAAAGAAAAATTTTTTTAATAAAATCGAAAAATTAGAAAATAAAATTATTTATCATACAAAAATCTTCAGTATAATAAATAATTTTGAAGCAAAGCCACAAAAAGGAAAATTTTGGCTATGTCTTAGAAATGTCTTTAACAATAAAAAATATGAAAGCTTTCATTTATTCTCAACAAAAGAAAATGACAAATTTTTAGGAATTTTTTATGGTTTTACAAATATTTCAAAACCATTTATTATAAATTACACAGAAAAAGGAACAAAAAAAACTATAAGACTAAAAAAAATATTTTATATGGAATTCAAATTTAAAAAAGGAAGTGTTTTCTGTTACTTAAGAAGTTTATACATATTCACTAAAAATAAAAATAAAAATAAAATTTTTTATAATTCTCTTTTAGGGAGAACTTTAAAAATTGAAGAGGAAATACACAAATTTTATGGTAAAAAATATGAAAGTAGTAAAGGAATATTAAATTGGATAAAAAAAAACCAAAAATAATTACAATTGCATCAATTAAAGGTGGTGTAGGGAAAAGTACAACATCATTAATGTTTACAAACATACTTTCAAGAAAAGATAAAAAGATATTATTGATAGATTTGGATCCACAAGCAAGCAGTACAAGCTTTTATATTAATATTATAAGAAAAAAAAATCTTAGCATAAAAGACAATAATATATATAAAGTTCTTAAAAAAGAAACTGATATAGAAAATTCGATAATTAAAGTAAATAAAAATACAGATTTCATAGCAAGTCATATAACTTTAAGTCAGTTTAATGAAGAAAGTATCTCATTAAAAGAAAATTTACTCAAAATTTTTTTAAGTTTTATTCAAAACAGATACGACTTTATCATAATGGATACGGCACCCACATTGGGAAGTTTGCTCAATAATAGCTTAATAATAACAGACTACTTAATTATACCTTTACCAACAGATCAATGGGCAATTGAAAGTTTGGACCTAATAAATAGTAGGCTTAACGATCTTTTTAGGAAAGATTTGCCAATATTTTATTTAATAACTAAATTTATTGAAAGACAAAATATTGATAAAGAGCTTAAAAATTTTATTGAATGTGAATATAAGGGCAGGTTTTTAGGAAGTGTTCCTAAAAGAGATAATTTACGTAAAACTATTTTTTATAGAGAAGACTTCAATTCTAATGAGGACTACTATAAAGCCTATGAAAATATACTTGAAAATTTTTTAAGTATACTTTCAAATTAGTTCCATATGGAACTAATAGTTCCATATGGAACTAATTTGAAAGTATAAAATGGAGCAAAAATAATCTATGAAATCAAATAAAAAAATAGAAATTGTTAAAAGAGTTGAACTGAATGGAAATGAAATTAAAAAAAATAGAGAATCTAGATATTTAAAATTAAAAGAAAAACTAAAGATTTTAATAAAAGAAGAATCTTATAATAAAATTGAAACAGCTCGAATTTTGAAAGAAATTAACGATAATAAATATTATGTCATAGATAAATATAAAAGCTTTGATCATTTCATAAAAGATTATAATATGGCAAAAACTACTGTTTATAGATATATGAAACTAGCAATAGGAATTGATAGTGGTAAAATCAATTATGAATTAATTTTAAAAAAAGGAATATATTATGCTATACAAATTTTAGAAAATAATGGTTGCATATCTAGTCCAAAAAATATATTAAATAGATCATTTAATATAAAAATTAAAGATGAAAAAAGCTTTGATTTTTATAAATCAAATACAAACTTTACAAGTTTTTTACTAAAAGAGTTATATTACAACAATCAAGAATTACTTACAAATATTAAAAACAAATATAATAATTTTAAAAACAAAAAATAATAGTTTGAATTTATAAAATAGCACTACATTCAAAAAATGTTTCAAAAACACTTTACAAAAAAATAAAATACTATATAATAATCTATATAGATTGAGATGCAATGTCTCGCTCTTGTTGTTTGATTAGAATAATAAGTTGGCTACCATAAGGTAGCCTTTGTCATTTTTACAAATTGTTAAAATAGGATTTATATATCCTTTATATAATTTTTTTTAAATCAAATGTCTATTTTAAACGGGAAATAAAAAAGCAATAAAGATTATAAAAATCAATTTTTATAATCTTTATTTTCAATAGATTCGACCATTACTAAAAAATCTAAAATTTTATGTTTTTTCAAGCTTAAATCCTCCAATCCAATTCTAATTTTAATTTCATCGTTCTTATAAGAAGCATCTTCTTCTTTTACCATCTTTTCTAATAAAGACTTCGACAAAACAAATGAGGAATAATTAATCCAATTGCCAAAAAAATGGTTATTATCTCTTTTCTGGCTCACTTTTCCTTCAATTCTAGTTCCATCTGATAATAATAAAGGAGTCTGCTCCGTTATACTATGGTTTCTAAACTTTGTATATAAAATTATTTTAGTTATTCCCGTTTTATAATTAAAAATCCCCTTAAGCTCTGCATTTTTGTTTAAACTTTGGTATATTCTAAATATTTTTCCAAATTGATCGTGCTCAACGTTTAAGGAAGCGCAAGATATTAATAAAAAAAATATCAATAATTTTAATTGATTTCGATATAATCCCATATTCCTCTCCTTTGATAAAAAAATCATAGATTAATGAACATAATAATATATTTTTTATTAGATCATTGCAAATAATTTTTAATAAATTAATTATTATTTCTTAATATCGTTTTTTTTGAAAAGAATAGATTAAAAAAGTTTGCCTTCTAAACTACTTACTATTTTTTCATCAATATTGTGAGTATATTGAAAATATTCACAAAACTATTTTTAATGACTCAAGGATTGGCTTCAATGAGTATGAAGATTTGAATTCTTTTATTTTTATGAATATCTTTTTTATCAATGGAAATTTCAAATTTCTCTTTATTTTGCAACTATTTATTACATAGTAGATTTTGTTATACATAATTCATTTTTTAAAAAAATTGGTATCAAAAATAATTTGATTACCTTTTAGTTAAACAACATTTTCTAAAAATTTTAATATTCATTTAAATATATTTAATTAATACTAAGTTAAGATACAATATTAATCTTATTGTTCTGAATACTATAATTAAGAATAAACCCCTGATAAATACAGTATAAGATCAAATTATTGTGAATAAATAACATTATTTATTAGTCTTTGAATTATTATTTTAAATATTATTGCTTAAAGCTTCTGCTTAGTATTATAGCAAATCACTAGAAATATAAAAGACAAATTTTTCAACATTTTTAAAAGGGGCTTTAAAAGCAAGAAAGTTCTTTATAAAGAACTTTTATTGCTATAAAGGAAGTGTTAAATATGAAATTTAATCTACAAGTTACAATTTAATTCTAATTTTTTAAAATTCAATATTAATTTGTTTTTTTATTAAAAAATATTAAATCTAATATAGATCTAATCTATAAATAATATATATAAATTAAAAAACCATTTTTTATATATAATAATTATTGGAGAGGAAACAATGAAAGACTATAATCTTTTTAATATAAGATTAATTGTTTTGTTGATTTTAATGATTTTTAGTTTTAATAAAAATGTTAGCTTTTATGGATTATTGTATAATTCTTTTAAAGAAAGGAAATATCAATGTAAAATACGAATTTTAGTTTAGAAAAATTTAATATTAAAATAATTAGAATATACCTGGATAAAGATTTGAAATCAAAATATAATAGACATTTTTTTAAATTAAGTATCAATTATAAATGTTTTATTTTGAGAATAGTTTAAGTTTTTTAAATAATGTTAATATGAAATTACATTTCATATATAATAAAATATAGGCAAAATTTAAATTTATAAAAACTTGTAAGGATGTTTGATATGAAAATGTTGATAAAAAAGTTAAAAGCTATATTATTTCTTAATGCAATTTTATTTATTTCTTGTTTTAAGGAAAATGATGGACACAAATTGGCGTTTAAGCTAAATATTGGAAGTGAACCTGTCACTTTAGATGTTCAATTAATAAACGATTCTGTTGGATCAACTATTGTAAGTCAAATGTTCCTTGGTATTTTAGATGGAGATCCCAGAACTGGAGGATACAGACCAGGACTTGCTAAAAGCTGGGATATTTCTGATGAAGGAATAGTTTATACGTTTCATTTAAGAGATAATCTTGTTTGGAGCGATGGAATTGCTATTACTGCTGAGGGAATAAGAAAGTCTTATCTTAGAATTTTAGACAAAGAAACCGGTTCATCTTTTGTTAACATTATTAAGTCTACTATAAAAAATGCAGAGGAGTATTTTGATGGTAAGGTGAATGAATCTGATCTTGGAATTAAAGCTCTTGATGAAAAAACTTTAGAAATAACGCTAAAATCCCCAAAGCCATATTTTCTTGATATGTTGGTACATCAAACATTTGTTCCTGTACCAGTGCACGTTATTGAAAAGTATGGACAAGAGTGGACAAATCCTGAGAATATGGTTGTTAGTGGTCCTTTCAAATTAAAATCTAGAGTTTTAAATGAAAAGGTTGTTCTTGAAAAGAACGATAAATATTATAAATCTAAAGACGTTGTTCTTGACAATATTGTATTTTTTGTCACAGATAATAGCATTACAGCTTATAATATGTATTTAAATGATGAACTAGATGCAATTTTTAATAATGTTCCACCAGATTTACTTAAGGATCTTAAGCTTAGAGACGATTATTATTCAATAGGCATTAATTCAACCTATTTTTATTCTTTGAATACCAAAGTAAAACCGCTTGACAATGTTACAGTTAGAAAAGCGCTATCTCTTGCCATTGATAGAAAAACTTTAACAGAGAGCGTTCTTAATGATAGTTCTATTCCTACAAGAAGAGCAACTCCAGATTATATTGATTACTCTTACAAAAGCAATTTAAATTTATTTGATGCTCAAATGGCAAAAAAGCTTTTGGTAGATGCAGGGTATCCTAATGGTAAAAATTTCCCTTTGTTGAAAGTAAAGTATAATGTAAATGATAGACAGAGAAAGATTGCTGAATTTATTCAAAATCAATGGAAGAAAAATTTAAATATTAATGTGCAGCTTGAGAGTGAAGAATGGTCAACATATATAAATAGTAGGGTAAATGGTAATTATGAAATAATAAGGGCAGGGTGGTTAGGAGATTATTCTGATCCTATGACATTCTTAAGCATCTTTAAAACTGAAAACACGTCTTTTTCATCTTATGGATATTCAAATTCTGAATATGATAAACTTTTAATAAAATCAGATCATGAAAGAAATATTTTTAAAAGACAGGAAATTCTAAAAAAAGCAGAGACGATAATAATCGAAAGAGATTTTCCAGCTATCTTTATTAATATAATTTCTTCTAGTTATCTTTTTAGGAACGATAAGTGGAAAGGTTGGGAACCAAATATTTCACAAAGATTTGATTTATCTGTAATAAGGCCAATTAAATGATTTATAGTTTATTTTATTTTTAGAAAAAAATACAATTTTAATTGTAAATAGTTTATAGCTAGATCTTTTGATTTAGCTATAATAAACAAAAATAAGAAATGAATTTTTATTTTAAGAATTCATTTCTTATTAATTTAATTATTTTAGAGTTTTTACTTTCTAGTAAAATAAACGCTGAGTGCATTAATGCTAAAAAAAGTATTGTTAAAACAGATGAAATTATTATATTTTTCATTATTCCTCTCCTACCAAGGTTGTTATTTCTTCAAAAAATAATGCAAAATTTTAATATTTTAAAGAGGCTAGTTATTAATTTGATAAAGATTTTTATATCTTTATGGTATATTAAGAACATCGTGAGGATGGGATTCTTTTAATGAAGAATGGCTTATTTTTACAAACTTAGAATTTATTTTTAAATCAGATATTGTGTTTGCTCCTAAATAACCCATTCCAGACATTAATCCACCTTTTAGTTGAGTCAAAATGTCCTCTAATTTTCCAGAATATGGGACCATTCCTTCAATTCCCTCAGGGACTAATTTTTTAGGCTCGTTGTTCTCGAGTTGAAAATATCTTGATTTAGAGCCTCTTTTCATACCAGAAATAGAACCCATTCCAACATAGGATTTGAATTTTTTACCATTATAAATTATTTCTTCTGAAGGAGATTCTTTTACTCCTGCAAAGAGATTGCCTATCATTACGCTATCAGCCCCCGCTGCAATTGCCTTAACCACATCTCCTGAAAACCTGATTCCGCCATCTGCTATAATGCAAATATTTGTGTTTTTGCAAACTTCATAAACATCGCAGATTGCTGTTATTTGGGGAACTCCAACTCCCGCAACGATTCTTGTCGTACATATACTACCCGGACCTATTCCTACTTTTAAACAGTCTGCTCCTACATTGATTAAATCTAATGCGGCTTCTTTAGTTACTATGTTTCCAGCAATCAGGTCTAAGCTTGGATACTTGTTTTTAATTGTTTGTACAAGCTCTATTATTCTTGTAGAATGCCCATGAGCAGAGTCTATTACAAGTATATCTACGTGTGCTTTTACAAGCTCTTCAACTCGTTCTAAGGTGTCAATATCAATGGAAACAGCAGCGCCTACTCTTAGCCTACTATTTAAATCTTTGCATGCATTAGGGAAATCTTCTTTACGTTCTGCATTTTTGTATATTTTAGATTCTTCTAGATGTTGTTTTTCTAAAAGCATTTTGGTTGTTTGTTCGTTTATATCCTTATTGATGTTAATAGTTTTTTGGACTTTGTATGTTTTTACTTTTTCTATTTCTTTTTTTTGAGCCTCTATTGACATATTTTTATGTATAATTCCTATTCCTCCTTCTTTAGCAATAGCTATTGCCATTTGGCTTTCTGTAACAGTATCCATAGCTGAGCTTAAAAATGGTATATTTAAGGATATGTTTTTTGTCAGTTGTGTTTTTAAGCTAACCTCACTAGGCAATATAGATGATTTTCTTGGAATTAAAGACACATCATCAAAAGTTAAAGCCTCTTTTATTATCTTATTTGTCATAAAGTTTCCTTTTTATTGTTTTTATTATTCCCATTCTATGGTTGATGGAGGCTTAGAAGATATATCATAACAAACTCTATTTATACCTCTAACTTCATTAATTATTCTTGAAGAAACTTTTCTTAAAAAATTATAAGGAAGTTCAGTCCATTCTGCAGTCATGAAGTCTTGAGTATTGACACATCTAATGACAGCTGTATATTCATATGTCCTTTGATCTCCCATTACGCCTACAGATTTAACAGGCAGCAATACAACAAATGCTTGTCTTATTTCATAATATAAGTCATTTGTAAAAAGCTCCTCTGTGAGAATATTTTCTGCTTCTTGCAAGATATTGATCTTCTCTTGCGTTACTTCTCCAATTATTCTTATGGCTAGTCCTGGGCCTGGGAATGGGTGTCTATAAAGAGCTTCTTTTTTAATGCCTAAATTTATTCCGATTTGAATTATTTCATCCTTAAAAAATTCATTCAAAGGTTCTAAAAGTTTTAAACGCATCTTATCTGGAAGTCCCCCTACGTTGTGATGAGATTTAATTTTTGAAGAAGCGTTATTTTTTGATTTAGATTCAATTACGTCGGAATAAATTGTTCCTTGTGCTAAATATTCTATATTTTGATCTTCTAGAGTAATTTTTTCAAAAACGTTTACAAATTCTTTTCCTATTATTTTTCTTTTTTCCTCAGGATCACTTATATTTTTTAAATAGTTTAAGAATTTTTCAGAAGCATCGATGTATTTTATATTTAAATCATATTGATGCTTTAATTCTAGTATTTTTTTATCTTCATTTTTACGCAACAATCCAGTATTTACAAAAACGCAGATTAAATTTTCTTTTATTGCCTTTTTTATAAGTAATGCGCAAACCAAAGAGTCTGTACCACCAGAAAGTCCTAAAATAACCTTTTTACTACCTACTTTAAGTTTAATTTTTTCCACAATGGTTTCTACATTGCTCTCTAATGACCAATTAGTTTGAGATTGACAAATTTTAAAAACAAAATTTTTAAGTATTTGATCGCCAAATTCAGAATGAGTTACTTCTGGGTGAAATTGTAGACCATAAATCTTTTGATCTTCATTTGATATAGAAGCAATACAGTTTTTTGTAAAAGCCAACTGTTTGAAATTATTGGGAATTTTTTCAATACTATCCCCATGACTCATAATAATTTGGAATTTGTTTGGAAGCTCTGAGAATAAAAGAGATTTTTCATTTTTTAGAAAGATTTCAGAGCTTCCATATTCTTGTTTGTAGTCTTTAGATACTAGGCCTCCAAATAATTTAACAATTAATTGCATTCCATAACATATGCCTAAAACAGGTATTTTTAAATTAAAAATTTCCATGTTCAAGGTAGGGGCATCTTTTGCGTAAACAGAGGCAGGGCCTCCACTTAGTATTATTCCTGCGATGTTCATATTTTTAATTTCTTTTAAAGGGGTATAGTAAGGTATTACTTTTGTATAAACTCCAATTTCTCTAATCCTTCTTGCAATTAGTTGGCTATATTGGGATCCAAAATCTAATACAAGTATTGCACGAACATTCATCATATAAGTCCTTAAAACAAATAAAAGTTTTCTTATTAAAGCGTATTTCATTTAATTCTAGCATATTTAGCTTTGCTTCTGTCAATCTTAAAATCAATTAAGATAGTTTGTTTGTAATATTTTTCAATAATTATTCAATAATTATTCAATAATTATTCAATAATTATTCAATAATTATTCAATAATTAAATTTGAAAAATTATTTTTTTTATATAAAAAATTGAAAAGAAAAATTGTTGAACTAATAATTCATATAAAAAGGAGGCACAAATTAATGAAAAAGAATACATTAAGTGCGATATTAATGACTTTATTTTTATTTATATCTTGTAATAATTCAGGTGGGGATTCTGCATCTACTAATCCTGATGAGTCTGCAAAAGGACCTAATCTTACCGTAATAAGCAAAAAAATTACAGATTCTAATGCATTTTTACTGGCTGTGAAAGAAGTTGAGGCTTTGCTTTCATCTATAGATGAACTTTCTAAAGCTATTGGTAAAAAAATAAAAAATGATGGTACTTTAGATAACGAAGCAAATCGAAACGAATCATTGATAGCAGGAGCTTATGAAATATCAAAACTAATAACACAAAAATTAAGTGTATTGAATTCAGAAGAATTAAAGGAAAAAATTAAAGAGGCTAAGGATTGTTCCGAAAAATTTACTACTAAGCTAAAAGATAGTCATGCAGAGCTTGGTATACAAAGCGTTCAGGATGATAATGCAAAAAAAGCTATTTTAAAAACACATGGAACTAAAGACAAGGGTGCTAAAGAACTTGAAGAGTTATTTAAATCACTAGAAAGCTTGTCAAAAGCAGCGCAAGCAGCATTAACTAATTCAGTTAAAGAGCTTACAAATCCTGTTGTGGCAGAAACTCCAAAAAAACCTTAATTAAGATCAAATTAATATTATAAGATTTTAAAAAAGTAACTGGAAAAATAAAGTCAATATAGAGAGTCAAGAAAAATTTCTTGACTTTTATTTTTCTATTTTTTCAAAATTTCTTAAAATTCATTTTAAATAAGGATTAAATGATTTTAATTTTAAGTTTCTTTTTAAAGAATAAAACTTATTTCAAAGACTATTAATAAATTGAATTTAAGTATCCCCAAATATAAAAAAATTAGGTAGCAATTTGCTTTAAAGATTGCAGGTTTTAATTTTTGAAGACTTAGATAGTTTTAAAGATCATAAGTAATTTTTTGGTTTTGTGTGGAATTTTATAAAGCGCGCAATATTCGGAATATTTTGATGATAAAATTTTTTTCATGATTTGTAATTTAGTTTGTTTAAATTGCAAATTTTAAATTTTTTTTATAAATAGCAAATCAGTTAATAACCATAAAAAAATTTAATAATAAAAATTAGACACAATATTATCATTACTGGAGAGATTTTATTTTTTTTGTTTTCTAATAAATTAAGTATTATGTTTATTAAAACATAAAATATTATTCCAATGCTTATTCCTGAAGAGATATTGTATGTTAAGGGAATTAAAAAAAGTATTAAAAAACTGGAAACATTTTCTCTTATATTAGAAAAATTAATTTTTATTATTTCTCTGCACATTGAAAATCCTACATATATTAGTGCTGCAGCAGTTGCACTAGCAGGAACAGCAATAAATAATGGTGAAAGGAATATTGCAATAAAGAACATTATTCCTGTTACTATTACTGTAAGTCCAGTTTTTCCGCCTTCTTCTATTCCTGTGCAACTTTCAATATATGCTGTTACAGTAGACACTCCCATTATTGCTCCAACGGTAGTAGAAATGGCATCAATTAAAAATATTTTACCAACATTAGGAATTTTGCCGTTTTTATCTAACATATTACCTTTTGCTGCTACTGCTATTAAAGTGCCCAAAGTATCAAATAAATCGTTAAAGAGCAATACCAATACAATTGTAATAAAGCTCCAAAAATGTTTGCTTAATATGTAGGAAAAATCCAGCTGATTAAATATTGGCGTAATAGACTCAAATCTTAAAATTCCGTCTGGAAAACTTATTCCAGCAGCAACTGCGCTTTCTGGATTAAAGATCGCATATATCCAGGCTATGGCAGTGACTGAACAAATTGCCCAAAGTATACTTCCTCGGATATTTAATTGTTCAAAAATTACAATAAAAAATAATCCTAAAAATGTAAATAAAACTTTTAAGTCAATGAATGGTCCGATTCCAACCAATGTGGCATCATTTTTAATGATAATTCCACCATTAACAAAACCAATAAAAGCAATAAACAGTCCTATTCCAACTGTGATAGAATATTTTAAGTTTACTGGTATGGAATTTGCAATACTTTCTCTAGCTCTTGATAGAGACAATACAATAAAAATCAGCCCTTCAGTAAAAACAGCAGCTAATGCAACTTGCCAAGGAATATTCATTCCAATTACTACAGAAAATGCAAAAAATGCATTAAGTCCCATGCCGGGCGCTAGTGCAATAGGGGTATTGGTATAAAGCCCCATTAATATACTAGAAAATGCTGATGTTAAGCAAGTTGCAGTAACTAATGCACCAATTGGCATCCCTGTGCTAGATAATATTGCCGGATTAACAGCTATTATGTATGCCATACTCAAAAAAGTGGTAATACCCGCAATAATTTCTTTTTTATAATCGATGGCATTATTTTTAAATTGAAATAACAATGTTTCTTTGGATTGATTCATTAAAAATTACTCCTTAGATTTTATTTTATATCAAAAATTAAACCAACACCATTTATTAGATTTTAATTTATTAGTAAAATGTGCTGATAAATTAAATTTAAAGGAAACATTAATAGCCATAAACAAATTTAATAATAAAAATTAAGCACAATATTAGCATTATAGGAGAAATTTTAATCTTTTCTTTGCTCAAGAGATTAAATGCTAAATTTACTAAAATGTAAAATACGGCTCCAACAAAAAATCCTGAAGAAATGCTATAAGTTAGAGGAATCAAAAAAAATATTAAAAAGCTAGAAATATTTTCTCTAATATTATAGAAATCAATTTTTATTAGCTCTCTACACATTGAAAATCCCACATATATTAAAGCTGCAGCAGTTGCGCTAGCAGGAACGGCAATAAACAAAGGGGCAAAAAAAACTGCAAATAAAAATAATAATCCAGTTACAATTGAAGCAAGACCTGTTTTACCACCCTCAGCAATTCCTGTAAAACTTTCAATATAAGTAGTAACAGTAGAAACCCCCATTATTGCTCCAAAAGCAGTAGCAATACCGTCGATTAGTAATATTTTTTTTGCATTAGGAATTTTTCCGTTTTTATCCAACATGCCGCCTTTTGTTGTAACGCTTATTAAAATACCTACAGTATCAAATAAATCATTGAATAAGAAAATAAAAACTATTGATATAAAAGTCCAAAAATGTTCACTCAAAACATAAGAAAAATCTAATTGATTAAATATTGGCCCAATAGATTCAAATTTTAGAACTCCATTAGGAAGATTTATACCAATAGATTTGGCACCCTCTAAATTAAATATTGAATACATCCAAGCTGTAAGAGTAACTATAATAATTGCCCAAAGTATACTTCCTCTTACATTTAATTGTTCAAAAATTACAATAAAAAATAATCCTAAAAATGTAAATAAAACTTTTAAGTCAATGAATGATCCGATTCCAACCAATGTGGCATCATTTTTAATGATAATTCCACCATTGACAAAACCAATAAAAGCAATAAAAAGTCCTATTCCAACTGTGATAGAGTATTTTAAGTTTACTGGTATGGAATTTATAATTTGCTCTCTTACTCTTAAAAAGGAAAGGATAATAAAAATTAGTCCCTCAATAAAAACAGCGGTTAATGCAACTTGCCAAGGAATATTCATGCCAATTACCACAGAAAATGCAAAAAATGCATTTAAACTCATTCCAGAAGCTAATGCTAAAGGAGTATTAGTATAAAGCCCCATTAGTATGGTAGAGAATGCTGCTGTTAGACAGGTTGCAGTGACTAGCGCGCCAATTGGCATACCTGTGTTAGATAGTATTGCCGGGTTAACAGCTATAATATATGACATACTCAAAAAAGTAGTAATGCCTGCGAAAATTTCCTTTTTATAGTTAATATCACTGTTTTTAAATTGAAAAAATAAACCTTTTACATATTTTCCCATAAAACCTTCCTTTGTATTGTTTAAAAATATTGCCAATAACCATTAACCTTTTCATTTTTTTAAAGGTTTATTGAATTTTATTAATCATATTATTCTGAAAAAGAATATTTTCGCTGTCGGGTAAGTTTGAAAATACAATAGTTTTAATAACCCTTTCAGAACTATTTATAATAACAAATTTTCTAGCTTTAATAAGCTTTAAATAAGCTTTTAAAGAAATATCTTTTCCAACACTAAAAAAGGTTTGAAGATATTTATGATCAATTAACTTATAACGATTAAATAAAAATAAGGCAATTATATCATTTTCAACTTTTAAAAATAAAGGTTCTTTGTACCTTAAATTCCACTTATTAGAAACAGTAAAATAATGTCTTAAAGAAATTTTATTATTCTCTTGAATTAATTTAATGTATTTGGAATTTTTTCTTAATTCAGGAATACCGTCAAAAGAGATTGTAGAACAAGACAATATTAACAATATTAAATAAAAAAACAATAAATGTTTTTTAAAAATTTTCAAGACCGTCAATAATGTGTCAGTTTTTTTATAAAATTTTATTTTTAAATGCATATTCTAAAGTATTTTTTGTATTCTTGAAATTAACATCAATAAACCTTGGATCATATTCTAAAGTGTCCTTAGTCCAAACTTGAAAAGAATCATCATTTAATAAAAAGACTAGCTTTTTGTAAGGAGTTAAAGCTTTTGACATAAGAGAGAAATTGTCTTTATCAATATTAATGTATAAAAACTTAAAATTTCCAATACTAACTACTTTAGAAATAGCAATGCTTCCAATATATTTATTATCTTGAATTAATTTCAAATAACCTTTAGTAAAATTTAAATTTGAGTCTAGCATAACATTTAAAAAAACAGTAAATTTATTATTGGCTTTATCTTTTTTAATGTAAATTTGACTATCTGGATAAAAATAAAGAAAATAATCTGCTCTTTCAATTTTTTCAAAATTCTTTTCTAAGTCTTCAGCAATATTTAAAATCTTGCAAGAAGAACAAATAAAAACCATTAAAATCAAAAAAAAACTATATTTCATAATTAACTTATATTATACAATACAGAAAGGAGAGTATTTATATTAAATGAATAAAAACACCTTCAGCTCTTATATTGAAAATTCCAAAGTCTATTCGGATTATTTAATATTAAAACATAAAATATTACTTATTCCTGTTCCTATAATAAAAATTGCTATGGAAGAAGATCTGAAAATTTTTGAAATAAGTTTTCAAGATAAACATAAAGATTTTTCAGGATATATTCAATTAAATAAAAAATCTTTATATATAAATGAAAACATGAGTCTTGAAAATAAAAGATTTACAATAGCAAAACACTTAGGGCATTATTTAATGCATCAAGATCAAATGAAAAATCTATCTAAAAATGAAAACTATTATAATGATACTCAAGATAGTCAAATGGCAACAGAAGCCAATATATTTGCAGCAAACATTTTAGTTCCAACAACCACATTAAAATTAAAATTATCTCAATATAAATCTAGAGAGTACCCTCAAAAAACAATAGCAAAAGAATTTCAAGTAACCGAAAATACAATTTATTTAAAATTAAGCATACTTAATGATCTTAATAAAATAGACAAAATGAAAAAGAGTAAAAAATTTTTAAAAATTAAAAACGCAAAACATAAAATAGAAGCTAACATTTACCTCCATAAGACAGATAAAATTAAAGAATCAATAGCTCTTGATTTAGAAAAACATGAACTTGAAAAAAAAGAACGAATTAAAAAAATATTTGAAGATCTAGAATAAAAAGCTTTTCTAGGTTAAAAACTTTTTGAGTATATATTCCATCTTCACGTTGGCCAAGACTAAATAATCTTTACTCTTAATAAGAGAATCTAAATGGTTTTTTGCAATTACGATCCAATACTTATTGTCCATAAATTTCTTAGCAGTTGGAAAATTTATTTTTAATGAAAAATTCTTCATAATTTTTTGTTTTTCAAGATAAGATAAAACTTCTGCCTTAAAAGATGCGCCTTGAGTTAAACTATAGGCAATAAGTATTCCATATAACTTTTTATTATAAATAAAAAGGTCTTTAATCAAATTAATATTGCTATTAAAATTGGATTCAGCAACGTAAATATAAGCACTATTTTTTACATCATCCAAACTTTCAAAATCAGATGAACTATATAAATGTTCGTAGTCTTTTATTTTAAAATTTGCAATCTTCAAGTCAGGATAATTCATCAAAGATTTTAAAGTAGTTAAATTTATTTTATCTTTTTCTGGTATTTTAACCAAAGAAATCGTTGAACAACCACAAAGCAATAAAAAATAAGCAGTAATTAAAAACTTCTTCATTTAATGCTTTAATTGTATGCTTTTAGTAAAATAAAGTAAAGTAAAGTAAAGTAAATAAAAATATATAAATATTTTGATATAATATAAAAATAAACTTTAAAAGGATGTCAAATGAGTTATTATGCGCTAAGCAAAATATTTCTATATTCTGGATATCTTGTTATTGGATTTTTGTCTTTTACAATTTTCAATAAAAACTTACGAAATAAAATCAGAGATAAATTAAAAAACTTATACTTTTTATATTATTTAACTTTTTTTACTCTTTTTATTATCAGCTCAAATTTATCTTATTACTTCACTGAAAAGCAATTATTGGAAAATTTTAATATTTTTGAAAAAGAATTTTTTGAAATACATAAAATAAACGAACAATTTTTTCAAAAATACCTACTAAATTTTCCAGTACCAATACGAATGGAATTAATGTCAAAATTTGATCCAATATATACAGTGTTTAATGCTAGTTTTGAAAAATACGCTAAAAACATAGGGAAAAGCTCTTATGAAATTCAAACAAATTATAAAAATTATATCAAAGCAACAAATTCAGAAATTAAACAAAAAATAGAGCAAATAAAAGAAAATATTACTCCTACTTATAATAAGTATAAATTACCTATTCTAAATGGAGAAAATACAGAAATAAGTATCGATAAGAATGGAAATATTATTCCTGTTATAAAAAATACAAACGGACAAATAACAGAATTACTGTTTTACGATCAAAATTACAATTTAATTCCCTTTAAAAAATTTGAAAGCCACACAGTTAGATTTGATCTAATCCCAGAAACTAAAAATATACACTTCAAAGAGTTAATAAATGTTTACTATTTAAATGAAAATAATATTATCACTCCCATAGAATATTATAAAAATAATATAGAGACTAGCCCTTATTACATAGACTTACAAGAAAATAAAGATAATTTTCTTAAGACAATAAAAATCAAAAAAGAGTATGGTTTATACATTGAGAAAAAAAAGCAACTACAACATTTAACTGAAAATGATAAACTTGATGATTTTAAAGAATTTTTAGCAAAAAATAATAATATTATTTCATTAAATACAATATTTTCTAACGGCAATCCAATATTTACTTATGCCATAACTGTAAAAGCAAAAAGTATTATAAATTATTTAATAACAAAAGAATTTAATATTAATTTAACAAATCAAAGCGCTCAAACAGCTCTGCATAATGCCATAATTCAAAAATATGAATTAAAATTTATTAAATCACTTATTAAAAAAGGCGCTAATCCAAATATCAGAGATATAGACAATAAACTACCTATAGATTACTCTGATAAAACTGGTGAAATCTATAAATATTTAATGGGCATTTAGCATGATAACAGCATTCTAAGCTAAATTGATCTGATTTATTAAGCTCTAAATTTAACTTGAAATAATTGTAATGTGAACAGAGATTACAACCAATGCTTTACTAATAAATAGTATGAAATTAAATTGAAAACAATCTTTAACACTTTTTAGAAATACAAAAGCTTCTAAACAGCAATTTAATATTATTATTTATCAATACCAATATTTACAAGATTAAAAAATCTTGTTAAGATATTAAACGTATTATTCAAATTAATTATTTTAATTAATTAATTTACACTTAATAAAAAGGGGAAAATTATGTCAACATCATCCGCATCTATATCTATATTTACAATATTGCAAAAAGTAGGAAAAGCCTTCATGCTTTCTATAGCACTTTTACCAGCAGCTGGAATTTTATTGGGAATCGGAGGCGCATTTACTAATGAGACAATGATTCAGGCTTATGGATTAGAAGAAATCCTTGGGAAAGGAAGTGTAGCCAACTCAATACTTTATCTTATGAAATATACAGGAGAAGTAATTTTTGCTAACTTACCTTTAATGTTTGCAGCAGCAATTCCAATCGGACTTGCTAAATTAGAAAAAGGAACAGCTGCTTTAGCGGGAGTAGTCGGCTTTTTAGTTATGCATCAAACTATAAATGGAATCTTGTACATACAAGGAATCACACCAGAAAGTGCAAGCTTAAAAGCACTATTGGAATTAGGAATGCCTGAAACAGCTGCAACTGCCAAAAGTCAGGAATATACAAGTGTACTTGGAATATTCTCTCTTCAAATGAGCGTAATGGGAGGACTGATAGCAGGATTTGTTGCTGTCTTTCTTCATAACAGATTTTATAATATTCAATTACCCACATTTTTAGCATTTTTTGGAGGCACAAGATTTGTGCCAATCATAACCACAATGACAATGTTTGTTGTAGGAATATTTTTAACATTTATTTGGCCTTTTATCCAAGGTGCAATGACTTCGTTTGGGAACATTGTAGAACAATCTGGGCTTTTTGGAACATTTGTATATGGAGCAATAAAAAGATCTTTAATTCCATTTGGACTTCACCATATATTTTATTTGCCATTTTGGCAAACAGCTGTTGGTGGGGCAATGGAAATAAATGGAGAACTCATATCAGGAGCACAAAATATATTCTTCAAACAACTTGCAGATCCCAATACTGTACATTTTGAAGTTGCAAAGGGAACAAGGTTTTTTAGCGGAGAATTTGTTGTTATGATTTTTGGACTACCTGGGGCTGCACTTGCTATGTACCATACATCAAAGCCTGAAAATAAAAAAAACGTAGCTTCATTGCTAATATCTGCTAGCTTTACATCAATGTTAACAGGAATTACAGAACCTCTTGAATTTGCATTCCTTTTCGCAGCACCAGCACTTTATTACTTTATATATGTTCCTCTTTTTGGATTGGCATATCTTTTAACACACCTTTTAAACGTAGGGGTTGGACTAACATTTTCTGGAGGATTTATAGATATGTTTCTATTTGGAATACTTCAGGGGAATAGTAAAACAAATTGGATAGCAATTCCTATCTTAGGAATCTTCTACTTTATTGGATTTTACTTTATATTTAAATTTGTAATCATGAAATTCAATCTTAAAACAATAGGAAGAGAAGATGAAGAAATGGAAAAAGATGAAATAAGTTTGGAAAAAACAAATTTATCAGAAACTGCTTCAAAGGTATTAGAAGGTCTTGGAGGAAAAGATAATATTACATATATTGACGCATGTGCATCAAGACTAAGAATTAATCTAAAACAAATAGAATTCATCAAATCAGATGCCTATTTTAAGCATCTGGGTGCTAGCGGAATGTTAAAAAAAGGAAATAGTGTCCAAATTGTATTTGGAGGATTATCAGATAACATAAAAATGGAAATCGACAAGCTTATGTAAATTTTTTTAAAAAATATAAAAACAACTAATCCAATAGAAAAAT
>NC_006129.1:0-55560 GCF_000196215.1 Borreliella bavariensis PBi
CAAATTGAAGAGCAAAATGCAGAGCAATAAAGCTAAAAAATGACATATTTTCAATAGAAAATTTTTAAGTCATATTAAAATTAGTAATAATGTAAAAGCCTATCTTTAATAAAGATAGGCTTAATTTTTGACTAAAGATTACAAAGAACTTTTAACCTATTTTACATAAACTTTAATTCTAAATAAGTAAACTACTTTTTCTATAATCTTTAATTCAATAATAGTGGTTAGAAATAGATTAATATTATTAATGGTATATACTTTAAAAAAAATATATTTAAAGGCAATTAATGTAAAAATTAATTATACTTTGATAATTTTATTCTTAATAATTGGCGGTTACAAACAAAAATTTAAATTATACAACAAATTAAAGGGTTAATTATAAAGAAATAAACGTAATACATACCCCAACCTCTTAATTTCATTACATCCAATAAGCTTTCCAGATTTATTAATTAACTAGAGAGATTTGCTCTTTTATTCTTTAACCAAGAAGTTAAAAAAGAAAAGAGCATGTATAACTAGTGATAGTACTATTCTCATGAAAAGAGTTTTGACTTTAATATGTTACAATTTTGGCCTTCAAGACTATACTAAGAATTGAATTTAATCATTCTACATTTTCAATCCTTATTGTATAATCTTAATTTTTATGCCTAAATAAGCTCCTCAAACCACTTCTGACAAAAACTCCAAAAGACTTTAAACAACTATCTATATCTTGTTTAAAGCATTGAAGAATCTTCTTTACACTTTAAATCCTTAATTTACTTTTCAGTTTCAAAATCTTTTTTTAAAAAAAATCCTATTTTTTATTTAATGATAAGAAACATTATGAAAAGAATATTAAAATCAAAACTTCAAAAATAAAAGCTTTTTAAATTGTAAGTAAACAACTTAAAAAATTAAGTTTTGCAAATTATAACTTTTTTTCTGCTTACAATAGGCTGATACTAATTTGGTATAAATTGCGCTAATATTTTACTTATCAAAACTTATTATTAGGAGATAATAACAAATATGAAAAAATTTTTTACATTAATATTAATTTTTAGTTTAACAATTCAAATCTTTGCCACAAAAGACAAACAAGATAGAATTGAAAAAGGCATTGAAAGTTTCAATAAATATGATAAAGACAAAAAAAATCCAATCGGACCTTTCCTTTTAAATTTATTTTTACCTTTTGGAATAGGATCCTTTTTACAAGGAGATTATATTGGTGGAGGCTCAGTACTTGGATTCAATTTGTTAGGAGCAATCCTTTTGGGAACTGGAATTATTCTTAACATTAATGAAACAAAATTAACTGGATCCCTACTAATAGGAGTGGGAGCAAGCATGCTTGTAACATCCTATGTAGCCTCACTTATTATTCCATTTACATTTGCAAATTGGTACAATGAAGATCTTAAAAAAAGACTTAGCGAGGAGCTTGCGGGGTTTGAACCTAATATTAATCTTGGAATAAGCGGATTCCAACTATCGTTTAAAAAAAGTTATTAAATAAATATAAGACAATAATTTTTAAGATCTAATATTAAAAATTAATTTGCCTAGGAAGAGCGCATTAGCTAATGCGCTCTTCCTAGGCTTATCAGTTAAATTTAGAATATTTTTAAAATCCTTAAAAATATCAAAAAATTATATAATATTAAACTTAATTAAGAAATTATTCCAAATACCAAATTGATAGAATATTTTTAATAATAAATAATAACAATTATTAATTAAAATGTTCTAAACATCATATTAAAATGATATAATTACTAATTATTATTAATTTATTAATAATTAAAACTACTTTTTAAGGAGATTATTTTGAAACAAAAGATTATTATATTTACCATATTAGCATTTCTGTTTAATTGTACAAACAAAAATAATAATGCTGCGCTAAATAACGATTTAGATGAAGAATCTCAAAAATTACAATCTAAATCAAATTTAGTTAATGACAATAGAGTTGAATTTAGCAAAACAACACCTTTAGAAAAATTAATAAGCGGATTAAACTTAAACGATGCTGAAAAAGAAACACTAGCATTTTTAATAAACTCATTAAAAGAAAAGCTAGCGGACTCAAATATTGGTGTAAATTTTAAAAATACTGGTGGAGATGAGAGTAAAATAGAAGAGACTGTACACAAATTTTTATCGGACCTAAAAGAAGATGAAATAAAAGAAATGCTTGCAAAAATTAAAAAAAATAAAGACAAAAAAGAAAAAAATTCTGAAGAGTTAAATACTTATAAAAACACACTTGCTGGTGGATTTGATGGAATGTTTAATAAAACAGATTCCAAAACCACATTTAATAACCTTAAAGACGCTGCATAATACTACGCCAAGTCTAAAATTTGCAATTAATTTTACAAGCTAGTTTAAAAAAGCTAGTGGTTAAAACCCGCTAGCTTTTCAAACAACTTTTTAGTTAATCAACGAATTAAATGCAAAACTTGCGCTTTTAATTTGAGGATATTTTTCGACTATTTTTTTCATAGCAACATTAAAAAGCTTAGAATCAAGTGAAATTCTGTAAACTTTTTCAGTTTGTGGAGGTTTTTTAAACTTAATGGTAATCTCAGCAATCATATCGCTCCAAACTCCATTACTATAAAGAGAGGTAAAGGCCTCAACTACTTTTTTAGCATTGTTAGAACCAAAAGGATATGCAGTTACAAGCCCAGATTCAACTGATTTTTCAGACATTGGGAGTCCCACTAGAAATCCTCCTTTATTTTCATTAAAGTTTATATTGCTTCCTTTGCTTATTAATTTAAATCCAGAAACAGAATAAATTGGATCACTTTCACAAGTAGTCTCAAAAATTATTAAAGGCATGGCATAAGAAATGTAGCTTCCAGAAACAGGAGAAACAAGATAAGAATACTTAATGCCCTTAAGTTCTTTAATAGAATTTCCGCGCTCATTAAACAAATCTCTGGCTTTAATTTTTATCCAACGAATATCAACAGGCCATAAATACACAGAGATTGATTTTGTTCCTTCTAAAAACTGTATTTGGCTGTAATCAATAATTTTATTTTTATTCTCAAGCGCTTTTAAAGTCTCATGATTTTGAGAATCAGACACTAAACTAGAACCATCTGAGAGTGACCTAAAATTCATTGAATCTAAAGCCCTTTTTTTTTGACCTAGCCTATCTGACTCATTTCCTCCAATAAGTCTGCCACCCTCTTTCCCTATTTTTGAATTATTATCTAAAGAACAACCAAAAATTAAAGTCAAAACGGATATAATGACTATTTTCAAAACGCTCCCCCTTAAAATTTTTCCATATAATTTAAAATTTTTAAATTATATTATTAGAAGCAAGTGTAGATCAATTAATAAAAAAAGCAAAAACAAAAACTTAACGTCTACTAATCTCTTTTATTAAGCTGTTTAAAATACGATTTATATAATCATAAAGTTTTTTATTCTTGCCAATATTTTTGTAATAAAGTTTAAAAATTTCCAAAAGAGTATTTCTAACCTTAGAAATCAACCCTTTTCTGTTTTTATTTCTAATAGAGACTAATGCTTGTTTGAAAGATTTGCGTGATTTTTCCATTTCCTTTAAAAAACTATTAACATCATAATTTAATATGATTTCCTCTAGCTTTCTCAATATCAACCTAGAATATTCCTTTCCAAGCCTTTTAAACAAATCATCAAGATTCTCAAAATCTAATTCCCCATCTACCAAAACCCTGCACAATTGTAGTGTTTCGTCTTCTTCGTCTGTTAAATTGCGCTTCCAATTTAAATGCCAATCAAGCTCTGACTTTGTAGTAAGGGAAAAATTTTTTAATTCAAGAAGCTCTTTGCTAACACTGCTAATTTGTTGATCGATTGTTTTTTCAAGAGCAACAAAAATGTCTGCATTTGAACCATTGGCATTAATCTTGGTTAAATAAAATTGTTGACACAAATTCATATCTAAAAGAGACATTTCATCTTCTCTATCACTTTTATCGGAATAATTTTCAATCAATCGCACTAAAATGCTCATTTTAGCAGACAACTCTCCCCATCGCTTTTTCCCTATATCAATCAAAAACTGATTAACATCTTTTTCGCTGTACCTATACTTTACCAACACTTCATCATTGTTTAAAAGCCATCCACCAAGAGCATATCTATTCTCATCGTTTTGCAAAGATTTCTTGAAAAACTCAAAATTTTTATCCTCTTCTGAGTTTAAATGGGGAATCAAAATCTCATCCTGAGCATTTTTCAGCAAAGCTTTGCTGTGTTTTGGCTTATTAATATTGTGCTTTGAAGAAGTTTTTTGTAAAGATCTAGAATTATCTAAATTATCCAAATCATTGCTGGTCTGATTCGGGTCTATTAACATTAAATTTTTAGAATTTTTTAAAGTTTGTGAATCCTTTTTAGAATCTTCCAACTTATTCTTTTTAGACGCCAAAGATTTTTTTTCATTGCCGATTAAATTTCGTCTATTGTGGGAAGTGGTGGTTTTTAAATCTTCTTCTAAAGATTTACTATTACAATTAACAAAAAACAGAAAGCTAATACTAAATGCAATTCCTATTTTATTCATAAATTAAATTACCTCTATTTAATTATAGGTTTAAATAAAAATATAGCTCACTTTACATACACTAAATGTATGCACTATTTTAATTCTTATTACAAAAGGAATTAGGCTTAAAATTATTTTAAAAATAATTTTTTAAAATAAAAAAAACGAATTAAAATAATGCTAATAAAGCATTAAGCTTAAATTATTCCAATAATACCTTTTTTAAACAAATTGGTATTAATAATTCACATTATTTAAATGTGTTGCAAAACATCACAAGTAAATCAAAAACATTAATATTAACCAAATCATGAAAATTTGAATTTTCAAATTCAGATCCATTAAAAACACAATAGACAAAAATAAATATAAAGATTAGCTCTCTAAATTTAGAGAGCTAATCAAAGAATCAATTAACATAAAAAGTTAAAACGAAGCAGATGCATCATAGTTTTTCACAAGATTACAAGCATCTTCAATGTTTTTAGTAGTAATAAAAGATTGTCGCAAATTGTCTATGTAAGTTTTTTCAACCTGTAACAACTGCTGCTTAGCATTGGCAATATTTATAGCATTTGAGCGCTCAAGAGCTATTTTAGCCTTTCTTTTGGCTTGCAAACACTTAACAACAGTAGCAAGCATTGCTTTTATTTTGTTTTCATTTAAATTAAAAATTTGATTAAACTTATCAGGATTGCTATCAAGAACCACCTGTTCAAGAAAAAACAAAGCTTCTTTTTGGTCATCATTTAAAGAGTCTACAAAAGACATTGCAAGTTCTCCATTTGCTGCGCTATTAGAAGAACTTAAAACCTTTGAAGACCTTCTCCTAAGATCAGAATAATTAAATTCTTTACAAGAAAAGAATAATACAATAATAAATAATAAAACTTTTTTCATACAGTCTCCCACACCGTGATTACATAAATATTTAAATCTAAAAATTAAATAAACTTTTTTTAAAAAAAATATAAATTATAATATATCTCAACATTTAAAATAATAAACATTTTATAAAACTTTATAGTAATATCGAATATAATATGTTACAATGGCCTTGGTATTTAAAAGTGGAAATTAAAATTGCCAAAAAATTTAATATAGTATTTAACGCCGATCTTAAATTAATAGAAAACACTGAAGAACAAAAACAACGTTTATTCTTTTATCTCAAGACACCTAAAGGAAGCTTAAAAGAAGCTCCAAATTATGGATTTGATTACAACCTTTACTTTAAGCTTTGCAAAGCCAATAAACTAGAATCTATTAAAAATTTTTTCTTAAACCTTTCAAAAGAGCTTAAAATAGATCTTATTAATGTAAAACCAAACATTAAAAATAAAACAATAACAATAAAATTTTTCTTTTTAGGAAAAGACACTTTAAAAATGGATTTTAAAATATGAGTATAATTTTTGACAAAAACTTAGGAATATTAGAAAAAACAATAGAAGAAATTCAAAATGAAAAAAAACATATTTTGAAAACAAAATACGGCATAAATATTAAAGACAATTCAATTTACGACATAATAAACTTTCCAAGCTCAGGCATTGACAAAGAAATATCAGAGGTCTTAAAAGAGCTTTTTTCTAAAATAAAAGAAAATGGAAGCTATTTTAGCACTAAAAGAAGATTTAAGCACCCCTAAAAGCTCAACCTACGAAGCAATAAGAAAAGCTCTTCTAAGTGTTGACGGAGTTAAGCAAATAAATATTTTAAGTGGGCCAGGAACAATTAGTCTTTACTTAATACTAAAAGACGATTGTTTTATAGATAAAAAAAAATTAAATTAAAATTGAGACTAAGCAAAATATTTGGTAAGCAATATACTATACAGCGCTAAGCGGAACTGTTTTTAAGGGTAATATTGAGATTGAGTTTTTAAACAAACACAATCAAAAAAAACATACAAATTCAGCTTAGGCGAAAAAAATATGCATACCTTAAAGCAATCTACAAAACAGAAGCAAAAGACGCAATCTATAAAGAAATAGATACTCAAATTAGAGATATTTACAATAAAATATTAACCGAAAAATACATTGAAATGGGAACATCTCTTAGATATCAAGACTTTCTTGCGCTAGTTAGCATTATCAGAGGAATAAAAGAGCTTAGAATTGGAACTTGCATTAAAAGTGATGACATAAAAAAATCACAGAACTTAGTGAGAATGATTTTACATTCAACAAAGACGAAAACACTAAAGAGAATGAAATTATTATTTTTGATACAAAAAAAGACTTCTTATTAACAGAGAATAAAAATGAATAAAGAAATACCAAAATTTTTAGAAAATACACAAATTGAAAAGTTCATTTACAATGAACTTGATTACAAAAAAGAGATATTAAGAGAACTAAAAGAACTTCTTAAAAACTTTAGAACAATCAATGTTAAAGACAGTATTAACTCTAAATATATTGCATTACTAATGCTTTCAATATTCAACGCATTTCACTTTAAAAAAAAGCTAGATAAAAATCTTGTTAACTCTTTAGATGCTATTATTTTTGCAATTAAATCTATTGTCACTGACGAGAGCTTTATTGTGCTCTTTAAAGCCTTTTTACACGCAAATGTAGAAGTAAGCTCAAAAGAAGATGCTCCAGGCGAAATAATAATAAAATTGCTTGGAAACATTAAATCTCCGATTGAATTTAATATTGCAGCAAAAAATCAAAATAAGCTAAAAAAAATAACTGTAAAACACACTGGATTTAAAAAAGCTTTGGTTTCTAACTATATGCCCAAAGATCATAAAAATTCAGTATATGAGTTTATTAAAATACTAATTCCTACAGGAAGGATAGTAAAAATTATAGATAAAGAACAAATAGAAATAAAAAGTACAAGAATAAAAAATTTTTAGATATTAGATCCTTTATTTGATCTAATATCTAAAAAAGTTTGAATAACAATTTAAAAGTAAAAGAAATTTAAAAGGAAAATTTATGAATACCAACGAACCATAAGAGAGTATACAAATAAAAGATTTAAATAGAAAAACAAAAGTTAATCAAAGCGATCTTATTCCTATTGATGATATAGTAGAAGACACTTGTGCAATCACATATAAACATCTCCTAGAACAAATATAAAACGATACATTTTACAACAGTGAATTTTACTGCTTCAAAAAAGCAATAAAAGATGTAATTAGTAAAGAACTTTTAGAAAACAAAGAATATATAAAAAACATTTACATTAAAGTAATCTCTAAACTTTTAGAACTAAGCTCACCACTTGAGAGTATAGATTTTGATACTGTTTTTAGAAAAGTTAAACCTACATTTATTTCAAGCTTAAAACACACAAACACAAAATTGCCTTCAAATAAAATTCCAATTTACAACGCAACCACAAAAGATCTTAAACTTATTCAATTTGAAATCCTTATTGAAAGTTTAAAAGAAGTTCTTGCAGAAAAATTTGAAATAAATCAACTAAAAAGTAACCTAATAAATTATTTAAAAATAAACGATTTTACAAATCAATTCCTAAGCTCTTTTAAATCAATACCTAAAAAAACTTTTGATGCAAAAAATGAACAACTTGTAAGCTGTTATCAAAACGGAATCCCACAAATTATAGACACGCCTATTTGGTGGCAAGGAAAACCATATGGCTTTGGAGGACTACATACAATAGTCGATGACGCTACAATATTAGAATTCCAATATAAGAACAAAGCCACAACCATTGTACTTAAAAACAAGAGTAGCACATCAATTATAATAGACGAAGAACATAAAGAAAATTATATTTATTTACAAATTGATATAGAAATTAGACATTCAAGCTCCACAGAAGATCACAATAAACAATTTTACCTTCAATTTTCAAAAAGCTCTGCCAAAATACTAATAGTATCATTTTCTTCGCAAAACATGCCCACACTTAAAACACCAATTTACAATGGTTGGTACTACGTTGGGTCAGGCAGAATACACAAAGGCCAATTAATGCCAATACTAAACAAAGTATAAAAATAAATTAAAAGGAGATATTTATAGATACAATACTTATTTTTTTGTCAACAATTAACAATACAAAACTAATTATATTAGGAGGATTTATTGTGCTAGCAATAATGCCAATGATTTTAGCAATAAAACCTCAGTTTAGAGAAAATTTAAACTTTCTTATTAAAAAGTTTTTAAAAAATACAAATAAAAAGGAAACAAAATGAACAACAAAATAAATATCAATTCTGGTGTTGAAGCTTTAAATAATTTATATGATTTTTTAAAAAGTAGTGATTCTCCGACAGAAATCAAAGTAGAAAAGGAAATATATTTAGGGCTAAATCTTTACAACCTAATAATGAGCATTTATAAAGACACAATCAACACTCTTGAAAAGGAAGAATCAATAAAAATATTAAATGACATTGAAAATGTTAATAATAAAATTACTCAACTTATATTAAGTATTAATGAAGAGAGAGATGCAAACATTATGGAACATTTAAGAGAAGAAAGAAACGAACTAATGACAATTAAAACCAAAGCACTCCAAGAACAAATAAAAGAATTCTCAAAATAGCGCTAATAGCAAAACCCAAAACTTAAAAGGAGATAAAATTGAAAATTAAAAATTACCCCTTTTTATTTTTATTAAACACGCTTGTAATCTTTTCATGTTCTACAATAGCAAGCCTTCCAGAAGAGCCATCATCCCCACAAGAGTCAACATTAAAGGCCTTAAGCTTATATGAAGCGCATCTTTCAAAGCTATATTATGTATTTACAAACATTTCTTGTAAAAACTAAACAAAAAGTAAATAACAAGAATTATCCTGAGTTTAAACTTTTTGACACTAGTCAATTAGAGAAAGATCAAAATTTAAAATCAATCAAAACAAATATTGCTAATTTAAAAAATCATATTGATAAAATAAAACCAATTGCAATGCAGATTTACAAAAAATATACCTTAAAGTCGTTTAATTTTTCTTTTTCCCAAAAGTCCCAAAATTGGGACTTTTTTTTAATAAAAGTTTATATTTGTTCTATATCTAATTTAGAATTATTATCATTTTATTTTTTTTTAATTTGCTATTTGTTATTTGTTGATCTTATACTATAATTATATTTATATTAAGTTATATTAATATAATATAAAAAGGAGAATATATTATGAAAAAATATTTATTGGGAATAGGTCTAATATTAGCCTTAATAGCATGTAAGCAAAATGTTAGCAGCCTTGATGAGAAAAACAGCGTTTCAGTAGATTTACCTGGTGAAATGAAAGTTCTTGTAAGCAAAGAAAAAGACAAAGATGGTAAATACAGTCTAATGGCAACAGTAGACAAGCTAGAGCTTAAAGGAACTTCTGATAAAAGCAACGGTTCTGGAACACTTGAAGGTGAAAAATCTGACAAAAGTAAAGCAAAATTAACAATTTCTGAAGATCTAAGTAAAACCACATTTGAAATTTTCAAAGAAGATGGCAAAACATTAGTATCAAAAAAAGTAAATTCTAAAGATAAGTCATCAATAGAAGAAAAATTCAACGCAAAAGGTGAATTATCTGAAAAAACAATACTAAGAGCAAACGGAACCAGGCTTGAATACACAGAAATAAAAAGCGATGGAACCGGAAAAGCTAAAGAAGTTTTAAAAGACTTTGCTCTTGAAGGAACTCTAGCTGCCGACAAAACAACATTGAAAGTTACAGAAGGCACTGTTGTTTTAAGCAAACACATTCCAAACTCTGGAGAAATAACAGTTGAGCTTAATGACTCTAACTCTACTCAGGCTACTAAAAAAACTGGAAAATGGGATTCAAATACTTCCACTTTAACAATTAGTGTGAATAGCAAAAAAACTAAAAACATTGTATTTACAAAAGAAGACACAATAACAGTACAAAAATACGACTCAGCAGGCACCAATCTAGAAGGCAACGCAGTCGAAATTAAAACACTTGATGAACTTAAAAACGCTTTAAAATAAGGAGAATTTATGAAAAAATATTTACTAGGATTTGCTTTAGTATTAGCTTTAATAGCATGTGGACAAAAAGGTGCTGAGCCAAAACACAATGATCAAGAAGTTGAAGACTCCAAAAAAGATCAAAAAGACAACTCTAAAAGGGATCTTCCTTTGGTAACAGAAGACACAGTAAAGTTATTTAATAATAATGAAATTTTCATCAGTAAAGAAAAAAATAAAGATGATAAATATGAATTAAGATCAATAGTGGACAAGGTTGAGCTTAAAGGCCTTTCTGAGAAGAATACTGGCGCTGGAAAGCTTGAAGGTTTAAAAGCTGACAAAAGCAAAGTAACAATGTTAGTTTCTGACGATTTAAATACAGTAACTATAGAAACATATGATACAAACAACAGAAAAGTTTTAAGCCAAGTGGCTAAAAAACAGGGATCACTAACAGAAGAAACTTACAAAGCTGGTAAATTAAGCGCAAAAAAAATAACAAGATCAAACGATACTACAATTGAATATACAGAAATGACAGACGCTGACAATGCTTCAAAAGCAGTAGAAACTCTAAAAAATGGCATTACGCTTGAAGGAAGTCTTGTAGGTGGAAAAACAACCTTAACAATAAAAGAGGGCACTGTTACTTTAAAAAAAGAAATTGAAAAAGCTGGAACAGTAAAACTCTTCTTAGATGACACTACAAGTGGTACTACTAAAAAAACAGCTGTATGGAACGATACTTCTAACACCTTGACAGTTAGTGCTGACAGCAAAAAAATCAAAGATTTTGTGTTCTTGACAGACGGTACAATTACAGTACAAAATTACGACACAGCAGGCACTACGCTTGAAGGCAAAGCAACTGAAATTAAAGATCTTACAGCACTTAAAGCCGCTTTAAAATAATATGTAAATAAACATCCTGCAAAGCATTAGCCAATGCGGGGTGTTGTTTATTACAACCTAAAAATTGAATTTATATTTTTCAATTTGTTACTTCTAGAAAAAGTCTCCTAAGAGACTTTTTCTCTTTTAAAAGAAAAAACATAACAATACACAAATCAGACCATTAAAGTCTTTAAAATCAAAATAAAAAGCTCGAATAAAACTAAATGCATGTCCAAAATTTAAGAAAACTAATAGGGATAATTCCTTCACTCAAGCTTAACTCTTAAATGAAGAATAAATAAATAAAATAATATAAATTTTTAATAAATTAAACCCATCGCTAATAAGCTCACTATTTTAAATAAAAATTAAACCGTAAAAATAATTTACTCTTAATATAAGTTAATTATATTTTATTACAAAAACTTCATTTTGTAAAGTATATTTAACAAATATGTATTAAATATACTTTTTTTATTTTTTTTATATAAAAATACTTTACTTTTTTACGAAACTGTACTATTAATTAATTTAGACTTAAGGAAACTACTTATATTAGGAGTATAAAATTGAAAACATCAAAACAAAAATCACCAAACACTACAAAAAAGGTAAAAAAAACTACAAAGAACTTCCAACACAACTTAATTGTATTAATCTCTACTCTAAACTTTATAAACTTAAACTTAAAAAAATATACACAAAAAAACATACTTTATTTTCTAAATAAAAACCTTGAAAGAAATCAACAAAAACCTATAAAACTAAAAACACTACAAAACTATTTATATATACTAGATAAAAAATTTAAAGTCACGCTAAATTACTGCAAACATTTAGGGAAAAATTCCGGAAGTGAAACTTATTATAAACTTAAATATGAAAAAGAAAGATGCTATTCAATAATTAACACACACTTCAAGGAAAAAACAACTAATAAAATTAATGAATTTATAAAAAGAATAAAAAAACTTAATCAAATAAATAGTAGTGTTAAATGGGAGTGTATTAATAATCCTAATAATAATATATATAAATATATAGAATATAGAAATATACACAAAAATTTTAAAAAAACAACAAATAACGAAATACTAAATAAATATTTAAGTAAGTGTAATTTCAAAACAGAAATTCCATCTCTAATAATAGATTTAAAAACAACAAATAAGATTAAAATCTACCATTTAAGAAACTTAAAGCACATTGAAAACGACCTTAAAGAAACAGATCCTAAAGAGATAGAAAGACACTTGTCAGATGCAATAAAAGCAAATATAAACAATCCAGGATACCTATGTAAATTTTTCAAAAACAATGGATACAAAAGGCTAATAAATAAAATAAAAGAAACAAATAAAAAACATAAAAACAAAAAAGAAATTTTAAAAAACATACTTAAAGAAAAAATAAAGAAATTAGAAAATGAACAATATAAAAAAGAAGATCTTGAACAGTTTTTTAAAAAAACATACGATATTTACAAAATAAAACCACATTTCATAATAGAATACAAAAAATATCCAGATTTAGATAAGTTGGTTAAAAGGATAAAAATAGAAATTCCTAAAATCCAAGATAAAATGACTAAGCTTAAAAGTATAAAAAACAACATTTTTAGTATATTATTAGAACAGTTGAGGCATAAAGTAGACGAAGATAAACTAATTCCTACTTTAAAGAAATTCATTGAGAATGAGCCTGATCTTAAATATAGTAAGGTGTTTGACAATTCCTACTATAATAATTTGATTAAAATAGTAAACTAAAAAAAATGCACAATTTAGCTTTGCTATTAAGGAAAAAGGAAAAAATGACGGCTTTACTTGAACGATTAAAGCAAAAACAAAAAGAATTAAAATTAAACATAGATAATAAACCAAAATTCAAAAAACAAAAAAAGGCTAATGTCTTTTCTAAGATTGAGGAGGTTAAAGGTAGAAAAATATACCATACTAAAATCTTTAATGACTTTTATACATTTGGAATTAGCAAGAATGAACCTACTAAATTTTTTATTTCTTTAAGGGGAATTTTTAACATAGAAGACATAAGTATGTTTCATTTATTTTCTCTAAGAGAAGATGATGAATTTATGGGAATTTATTATGGAATAAGAAAGCTTGATAAAGCATTTATTGTAAAGAATTTTAATAAAAAAGAAACATATACTCTTAGGAAATGTGAATATATTGAATTTAGGTTTAAGAAAGGTTCTGTTTTTTGTTATTTAAATGGTCTTCATATTTTACTTAAAAAAGATAGGGTCAATAGCCCATATTATAATACGCTTTTAAATATTATTTTAGAACTAGAAACGGAACTATACACTTTTTATAACAAAGAATTGTTGAAAGGGGGAATGATTCCTGAATGGATAAAAAAGAGACAAAAGTAGTAACAATTGCAAGTATAAAAGGAGGTGTTGGCAAAAGCACGACAAGTTTAATTTTTGCAACATTACTTTCAATCAAATATAAAGTTCTTTTAATAGATATTGACACCCAAGCTTCAACAACAAGCTATTTTTTTAATAAAATCAAAGATAACAATGTAGATTTAATAAACAGAAATATATACGAAGTGTTAATATCAAATTTGCACATAGATAATGCACTAATAACTATTGATAAAAATTTAGATTTAATTCCAAGCTATTTAACATTACATAAATTTAATTCGGAATCCATTCCTTATAAAGAATTTAAATTAAAAGAACAGCTAAAGCTACTTAGCAATCATTATAATTATATAATACTTGATACAAACCCAAGCTTAGATTTTACTTTAACAAATGCTCTTGTATGCAGTAATTATATAATAATACCAATAACAGCAGAGAAATGGGCTATTGAAAGCTTAGATTTGTTTACTTTTTTTATGAACAAATTATTATTAACATTGCCAATGTACTTAATCAATACTAAATTTAAGAAAAACAACACACATAAAGAACTTTTAAAGGTTTTAGAGAAAAATAATAATTTCTTGGGGACAATATCTGAGAGAGAAGATTTGAATAAAAGAATAGCAAAAAACGATAGATTTGATTTGACGAAGGATTACATAATAGAGTACCAAAATACGCTTGATACGTTTTTAAGTAAATCGGGCTACGTACACTAAGTGTACTCAATTGTAAAGGAGGATCACATGGACATAAAGATAAATAAAAGAAATTTATCCGAGAGCATTAGAGAAGAAGAACAAGCACTTATTCATTATAATAAGCTTAAAGAAAAATTAAACATCAATTTTCAAAAAGAAATTTATTGTAAACTAGAGGCAATGAAGGTTTTAAAAGAAATTAAAGATAAGGAATATTATAAGTTAGATAACTATTCTACCTTTGATGATTTTGCAAAAGACTATAGACTTGCCAGAACTCAAACATATAAGTATCTTAAAATTGCAACAGCAATAGAAGAAGGATTAATTGAAGAAAAGTATGTGGTTAAAAACGGGATCAATGAAACAATTTATTTGCTTAAAACAAAAGAAGGTCCGAGTTTAAGAAAATCCAACCAAAACCCAATAAAACCACTAAGATTTCAGCTCAAAAAGGAAGAATCTTATTCTTTTTATAAAAAAAATGCCAAGCTTACGAGCTTTCTTTTGGAAAAAATTTTTTTTGAGGAAAAAGATTTTTTATTGAAAATAATTGAAGAATTTGAAACTTTAAGAAGCAAACGAAAATAAAATATTTATTTGCAAAACTTGAAAAGTTAGTGTATACTTTATAGGTACAGACTGACACGCAATGTGTCGCTCTTAATATAAGGACCTGTTACCTTAAAGGGTTTATTGGGGATTCTTTTAAAAGAAAATCCAATAAACCCTTTAATTTTTTATTCAAATACTTTATTTTTTAATAGTAATTTTAGAAAAATTTAGAAAAGTATTTACAAAACATAATTTTTTTTATACTATAATATTAGTAAAAAACTTATATTAGGGGTTAAGATGAAAAGGTCTAATAAGATTAAAAAGAAAGAATACTGCAAGTTTTTAATTAAAGCTTTTGCCATTAAAAATAATAGGTTTAGATGGCTTAAGCTTAGTAATATTAAAGATTGTTCTTAAACCAAATATTTTCTTATTGGGCTTTGAGATTCTAAATTGAGATTTATTATGACTACTTAGACCATTAAAATTTAAAAAATCAAATATTGGATTCTCAATATTTGATTTTTTAAATTTTAATGCATGTCTTAATAAGAGATCTCAAATATGTGTTTCTTATAAATAAAAATGGAGCAGGCATGTTTAATTATTTAAAAATTATATTTAAAAATTGTTTATTTTAAAATATATGAAAAACAAATTGTGATTACACTCACAATTTGTTTTAAACCTTTTATTCAAATGTAAGTAAAAGCAAAACACTAAAATTTACATTTTTGGCAACTTGATTAATAAATTTTAAGAAGTTTGATTTTAAATCATAAACATTTTTACAATTTAAAGTTTTAGGAGAATTAAAAAATGTTTATTGAAAAATATTACAAAGTAATGAAGAGCTTTTTAAAAATATTCAAAAGTCTGGATGTTATTTTCTATCTCTTCACTATTGGATATTTATTTTAACGGGTTTTGATTTTAAGACAAAAAGATATTGATTTAAATTATCAGCGGTTTTTGCAGTTAGGATACATTAGAAATGATTATTATATTTTAAATCCATGCAAAATTCTTGGTTTTTATAAAATATTTTCTAAGGTTAGGTATGAAAGTCCACTTTATTTGCCCGTAGAGGGTGAAGAGTTTAAAATAACAGAGATTAAGTTAAAAGATCAATCCTTTATCCATTTTATTGAAATAGATAAAAGTAAGGTACTTTACGACAGTCTTGATTTAAAATTTAAAGGAAAGAAATTTAAAATAATATCAAAAATGATATTTAATTATTTTATTTGATATTGTTGATGTTTACCAAATTACATTAAATTAATAGGGCCAAACAACCCAAAATTTTTAGGTTGTTTGGTCCATTGTTTTAAACCAGGTATCAAAAATAACATTTATTTAGTATTATTTTTTATTTGTCTCTTGTTTTCCTTTAATTTTTTTTAATTTGTCTTCAATTGTGTTTGCAATCATAAGTATCCCTTCAACTGTAGTTGGAGGAGTTTTTTCAGCTGCTTGTGTGACTGTTTTTATCATTTCTTGCAATCCAAGCTTTTGTAGTGATCCTGCAGCGTTAAGCATTAAGTCATACATGTCTTTTAATAATTGATCTTTATCTACTTTATTCATTCCCACATTATCTTTAAGGATATTAGCTTCCTCTTCTATTTCTTTTAGGAATTTTACTGATAAATTAATGACGCGTATTTTTGCGTCTCTTATTTGAGGGCCCCCCTTTTTGGCACCTGTTTTATTCTCTTCGAGCTCATTAAGTTTTACGCCGTCTGCTATAGCCTCTTTTATAGCTTTATCTATTTCATCTGTAATATCTTTAACTGATGATTCTAGTCTAGCTTTTCCTGTTAAACTACATGCTACTAACAGCCCAACAATTAAAGTTAGTTTAAGTAAATTTTTAATATATTTAGTCATACTGTATCCTTTTTTTTGAATTTAAATTTAAATAAAAGCACTTAATAAATATTAAATTGTAAATATTAGGACGAGCTAAAATTTTATTTTTAGCCAATTCTAATTACAATATTTTTATATTTATTTCTTTTTTTTGCTTTTACTTATTTTTTTCTCCTCATCGTCAAGTTTTTGTCTTTTCTTGACACCTTCTAGTTTATTTTCTATTTTAGCCTTAACCTCAACCAATCTTTCAGCTGTGTTTACAGGGTTAGATTTAACTTCCTCTGAAATGGAGCTTTTTATTCCTTTTATTCCAATCTTATCTAATGATCCTGTAACTTCAAGCATTAAATCAAACATAGCCAAGAATTGACCACTATTCCCATTTTTTTTAAGTATTAAAGCTTCTTCTTCTATTATCTTGAGGAACTTTTCTACTTCATTAATGGCCTGTACTTTTGCTTCTCTTAGGGCTGATCCTCCAGCTGTCACTTTAGAACCAGTTGCGGTGCCTGTAAAAGCTTTAAAATTTACACCCTTTTTAGCGGCTTTTTCTTTTATTTGTAAAATTTTGTTTTTTACATCATCAGAATAGGATTCAAGCATTGCTTTTACTTCTCCTTTTAATCCAAAATTACAGGCTGCCAGCAGAGCAACAAATAAAGCTACAATTATTAAATTAAATTTTTTCATTTTTTTATTTTTACACCTCCATATTAGGAATATTTAATAATAAACCTAAATTTAGTCCATTTTATTGGAAATCAAATAAAACAAATCAGTTAATAAGGTTGATATGCATTTTAGATTTGAATTAGCTTTTAAAGCTTATTATTTTGAATTTTATTTTTATTAGGGGGCATAAATTTGTTTTATACAAATATAGTAATAATATTATTTGAAGTTACAATCTGGCTTTTGTAAGCCAGCCTTGATTTTAAGATTCAATGCCAGTTTGCCAAATAATGTAAATTGGTTATTTTGTAAATTAAATAAAAGATCTAAAAAAATTTAGGTCTTAACAATAAAAGAGAAGCCACGCTCCCGCAATTTACTGGCTTCTCTTTTGACTGTTTTGACTTTTTTTAAGGAGAAGGGGCAGCAGGGTTGGAGGGCATAACAGTAGTTTTTAAGCCCTTAAAGAATCGTCTTATTTTTTGAGCTCTAAAGACTATTTTATTTTTTCCTTTCATTATTATGTTTAGTAAACTTTCATTAGATGTGTTGTTGCTAGTGGCTTTTATTAGGTGTTTTAATGCTTCATTTTGTTCGGTAACAACGATTTTCCTGATTTTTGTTTCTTGCTCTTGGATAAATCCCCTTCTATCCATATTACAAGATAAAATTGGCGCGGGCAATAAAATATCTTTTTTAAACATTTCTTTCTTCTTTACCATTTATTTTTATTGATTTTATTATATATAAAAAATATATCTCTTTAATTTAATTATTACTAATAAAAAACATTTAATTTTTCTTGAGTTTTTAAAAAAGCTTAATTAAAATAAAATAATGATATTTAAAAATAGAAAAGAAAAATATATTTTTTTTATTTAAAAAAGGTTTAAAAGATTTAGACATTGCTCAAATTTTAGGCGTTGGTGAATCTTTTGTAACAAAAGCTCTAAACAAATATTTTAAATCTAATGATTCTGTTTTCAAAAAGAACTCTTTTTCTGGCGATTTAGCAGTAGAGAGTGTTTCTAGAGCATCTTTTAATGAGGACAATTTTAACAATTTAGTACTGCTTCCTACAAAAAAGGCTTGTGAGTTGGAAAATGCCAAAAATGATACATACTGAAAAATTATTTTACGAAATGGTTTGTTCTTTTGTTGATTCTCATAATATATATAAAAATCTTAGTTTAAAGTCAATAAAAAAAATGCATTAAGCTTAGATTTAACAATTAGCAATCTTCAAGGCGAGATTGAGAGCAATAAAAAAAAAGACCTTAAGACAGACAAAGCCCTTGAAAAAGAGCTTGCTGCTAAGATTAAGAAGAGAGAAGCTCTTGAAAAAAAGAGCTTATTAATATTTGTATAAGAGAGGATGATTACAATGCTTTTGTTAAGCTTAAATCTATTTTAAGTAGTAAGAATTTAAAATTGGAGTAAAATTTAAAATTCTTAAAATCTTCGACATTTCTAAGTATTCAGAAAAAATTTAAAAATAAGTTTAATATTAACATTTTAGATTATATTAAGCCAAAGACAACCAATATTTGTTTTAAAGACTTTGAAAACAAATATTTAACTGCCAAGCAAAAAGAGGTGCTTTTTGACATAGAAAGCCACGATTATTCAAAAGTAATATTTAGTGGTGGAATTGCAAGTGGCAAGACGTTTTTAGCCTCATATTTGCTTATTAAAAAGTTAATTGAAAACAAATATTTTTATGAGCAAGATACCAATAATTTTATTATAGGCAATTCTATTGGTTTATTAATGACAAATACCATTAAGCAAATAGAAAAGATTTATGGTTTTTTAGGACTTGATTATCAGAAAAAGAAAAGTAGCGAATCTTTTTGTAAAATAGCGGGGCTTGAGCTTAATATTTACGGGGGTAAAAACAGAGATGCTTTTTCTAAGATTCGAGGAGGCAATAGCGCAATAATTTATGTAAACGAAGCAACAGTAATTCATAAAGAAACCCTATTTGAGGTAACCAAAAGGCTTAGAAAGGGTAAAACAATTATTATTTTTGATACAAATCCCGAAAGTCCGGCTCATTATTTTAAAACAGACTATATTGAAAATAAAGATGTTTTTAAAACATATAATTTTACAACTTATGATAACCTTTTAAATTCAGCAGATTTTATTGAAACCTAGGAAAAACTTTATAAGCATTTGCCCACCTATAAGGCTCGTGTGCTTTATGGAGAGTGGATTTTAAATGAATCTACGCTATTTAATAAAATGATTTTCAATTAAGATTATGAATTTAAAAGTCCAATAATGTACATTGATCCTGCATTCTTAGTAGGCGGAGACAATACGGCTATTTGTGTTTTAGAGCGTACTTTTGAGAAGTTTTATGCATATATTTATCAGGATCAAAGGCTAGTAAGTGACAGCTTAATGTTTGGATCTATTCAGGTTTTAATAGAAAATTTCAATGTAAATACTGTGTATATTGAGGAGAGAGATAGTACCAAAGGAGATGGAATTTTAACTAAAACAATTCTTTTCTTAAGAAATAAGAGTATTAATTATTTTAAAGTTGCGCCAATAAAACCCTTGAGCAATAAATTTAAAAGAATATGTGCGCTTATTCCTTTGTTTAACAGCCGCAAAATAGAATTTTTAAAAATAATAAGTAAAAATGTAGTAAATGATATTTACAACTACAAAGAAGACGGTAAAACAAAAGATGATGCACTTGATTCTCTTACAAATGCTTATCTTCTTTTAACGTTAAATTATAAAAAAATATTTCATTTCGGCAAGTTTAAATATTTATAATTTGATCTAAATTTTTAGTTACTGATTTAAATTTGTGATTAATAACTATTTTATTTTTTTGCCCTTTTGATAATTTTATTTAAAATTTGCTCTGCCTTCAGCCAAGGCACGAATAAATAAAATTAAAGTAATTAAAATATTTTTTAAAAAATACAATATTTTATAAAAAATGTAAGACAAATATTCAATCTTTTAAAAGTTTTTAAAAATTAATTTTCAATTTAATTGTTTGGGAAATATTATTAATATGATTTATAATTGAGTTTCTATAAATTTTCATTTTAAGGAGTTGTTATGAAAAGCAGATTTTTTTTTATATATTTATCACCAGCTTTAATTTTTATGTTTAGCTGTAGTGGTTTTTTGACACTTGAAGGCAAAGAAAGATCGAGCTTTACGGATAAACAAAGAATAAGTGTTTTAGAGACTATTAAAAACCACTATAATGGCGACTCTGAAAAAATATCTAGAGTTGACAAATATTTTGATCGATTAGAGGATTCTCAAAGAGATGTTGTTTTACAATTGTTTTCGGCTGGATTTGACTATATAAACGCTAAAGAATCAGAACCCACAGACTCAGCAAATAGAAGCGCCAATTTAGCTGCTTTAAAAAGTGATTTTGAATCTAAGCTAAAAAAGCTTAATTACACAGAACAGGATTTTGAAAAATTAGCAGACGACCTTAATAAGTTTGTTGAATCTTCTAATTAGTGGGATGTGTTTAATTTAAGAAACTTTAAACAAGTTTATTGTAAAAATGTATTATTTAATAATTTTTTTAATTTAAAAAAAACCAATCAGGCTTTTTATCTATTCGATTCAAATGTATTTCAAGGGGAGGGAAATATGAAGACGGCCTTTTTTCTTTTTTTTTTAACATTGCTTTTTGGCTGTAGTTCTTTTAATAAGCCTCACAATAAGGATTTATTATCTAAGAATAAAGAGAGAGCCTCTAATTATAACAGAGAATATTACCAGAAAAACAGGGAAAAGCTTAAATTAAGAGCCAGAGAGCGGTATCGTAGAAACAGGAAAAACTAAATTAAATAGAAAGAATTAAACTTATTAAAAATTTTAAAGTAATTTAAATATTAAGCAATATATTTAAATTTATTGGTGGATTTATGTAAAAGATGTATGTTTTTAGCTATTTGAAAGATTTTGTTATTTTGAAATAAATTAAATTTTAATTAGGAGAATATATGCGAAGAGATATATTTATATTTATGTATTGGGAATAGTAGTAGTTCCTTGCTATTTAAATGATTTTCAATTATGAAGAAAAGCGCTCTTAATAAGTATAATTTAAATTTTAATGAACTTTCTTTCACTGAAAGAGAAAGTTCGATTTTAAAAATTCAAAGAAAATTTAAAAGCCTTACTGATAAACTAAGCTCTAGAATCTCTAATTATAGTGAGATTAAGGTTAGCAATTTTTTTAGCGAATCTAGTGAACAAAAAATTAATCTTTTAAATAAAATATTAGAAATTTTAAAAATACAACACGGATTAATGGAAAAAAGTAGCAATAGCTTAAGTAAACTTAGCATATTAAGTGGAGGCAATCATGCCATTCTTGATCCACAACCAGAATTACGACTTTTAAATCAAAAATATTCAGATATAGATGAAAAATTAAGAGAAATATGTAACCTTATTCTTAGTAATAGCATTGACTTTGATAAGGCTTTAAAGGATTTAAATTCTTTAAAAGATAGCTCTTTAGTACTAATGCAAAAATAAATTTCAATTTATTATTTCTTATGCACATTTTATATATAAAATAAATTATTTTATTACTGTAAGCAATGCTTTTTATGGTGGAGCAATGAAAACTGTTTTTTCTAAAAAAAATTTTTTCTAAATAGAGCTATTAATTTTCGACTCTATTTAGAAAAAAAATCATTTATTCTTCCAAAGGTTTGATTTCTGATAGGGCAAATCTTTCTGAAGCATTTGTGTTCCACCCTGTCCATTTATCATTTCTGAAAAGATAGTTCCCTGCAACACTGTATATTGGAATTATTGGATGATCATTTTCAATAATTATTTCTTCAACTTTTTTAAATATTTCTAATCTGATTTTTTTGTCGACTTCAAACTCAGATTTATTTAAGAGTTCGTCAACCTCAGGATTTGAATATCCGTAAGCTGAAAGATGTGAGTTTTTAGTTTCAAATATAGTAAAGAATGTCATGGGATCTAAATAATCTCCTTGCCAGGATCTTACTGAGATCTCATACTGTCCTTTTAGAATATTTGATACGTGGCTAGACCATGTTTCAGTCTCGACTTCTACATTAATATTTAAAACTTTTTTCCATTGGCTTTGAATAAAATTGGCAACTTCCTTTCCAAGTTCATTTTTACTATATTTTATTGTAATAGTCGGAAATTTTTTCCCATCAGGATATCCAGCCTCGGCCAAAAGTTTTTCTGCCTTTCGTGGGTTATATGGTTTTAATTTTTTTCCATAATTATAATTATTAATGTTAGGACTTACCTTTCTTGTTGCTTTAAAGTTGTTATCAAGCACTCTGTAAACCAATGTTTCTCTGTCAACCGCTAGAGATAATGCTTCTCTTACTTTTGGGTTGTTAAGGGGTTTAGCATTTAGGTTTAATGAAAGAAAACCAATTTGGTTAATGTCAGATGAATAAAAATCTTCTCTTAAAATAAGCTCATTAATAAGATTTAACGGAATGTTGTTAAAAATAGCATCTATTTCGTTGTGTTCATACATGCTGTAAATTCTGCGGGCATCGTTTATAGTAACAAATGTAAGCTCATTAATATCAACATTTTTGGCATCATAAAATTTTTTATTTTTTTCAAGAGAAATTTCTTCGTTTAATATTCTTCTTTTTAGTTTGAAAGGCCCGCTTGTAACCATGTTTTCTGGGGTTGTCCATTTATTTCCAAACTTTTTAACAACGTGAGTAGGAATAGGTATAAATATTGGATTTGTAATCATATCAAGGAAATATTCTGTTGGCTGTTCAAGAGTTATTTCCAAGGTTTTTTCATCAATCACCTTTATTCCAACTTCATCTGAATTTAATTTTGTTGTGTGAAATTCTTTTGCATTTTTTATTTTTGATGTCAAGAGGTTAATATTTGGGAGATTCTCCTCAGCCTCTAAAGCCATTATGTATGAGCCTCTAATGGCATCTGCTGTTATTTTAACGCCATCACTCCAATAAATGTCGTCTCTTAAGTGGAATGTATAAGAGGTGTTATCTTGAGAAATTTCCCAATTTTTAGCAAGTCCTGGCCTGTAACCACCTGTTTTGGGATCTCCCCTTAAAAGCCCTATAAATAGCTCGTTTATAATTAAGTTACCCAATTTATCGCTGCAAAACTGTGGATCAAGTGATGATGGTTCGTTTCCAATTCCAACTCCAAAGGCAAGATCCTCTTTTGTTTTAGAAATTTTGCACGAGCTTGCAGCTGCAATGAGTAGTGTTAAAAGTAATATTTTTTTTCTTATCATATTGTTTTTTCCTTTTCCTTTTCCTTTTGCAGGAATAATTTATTTTATAGCAAATTATATTGCAATATATTTTTTTAAAATATTCTTGATTGAAAGGAAGAAAGATAAAAAATACATATTTAAAAGATTTGCTTTAGAGTTAGAGTATTAAAAATTTAAACAAAAAATAAAAACAGTCTAAATGTTAAAACTAAAAAGGCTAATATTATATTAATTTACTAATGTTTATTATTGGTTTTAAAACTACAAATAGGGCCTTAAGGCCCTATTTGTAGTTTTAAAGAAGTTTTCAATGAATTGTTGATTTATAACAATAAATAAATATATATCTCTCTTTGTTTTTTACCAAATAAAATTTTAATCTTTATTTGGGCTTGGAAATTTTTGATAAAATAAAATTAAATTTTGTTTTTAATACCTTTGAGAATTTTAGAAACTGAACTATAATGGCGGCGTATCTTATGGGAGGTTTTAATGAAAAGAATAAGTATTTTATCAATACTACTGTTATTATTGTTGTTTTCTTGTAAACAGTATGGTGATGTTAAATCATTAACAGAAGTTGCTACTGATCTTGAGGATGACAATTCTTTTGCTTCTGGGAGTGTAGAGTCTAAAGATCAAATTATCGAAAAAGGACCCGTTTTAACATCAGAGGAGTTTGAAAGGTTAGAGGCTTTAAAAACCTTTTTAAAAGACGCAATGGGTGTTAATGGTAGAGAAGGCGATACAAAAGCTGAGTATGAGAAATCCTATAAAGAATTTTTTGATTGGCTTTCTAAGGATGTTAACAGACAGAAAGAGTTTGTAAGTTTTTTTAACAATATTTGTGGCATTATTACTAAAGCAGTGGATGCAAGCAAAAAAAGGTATAATAGTAATCCAAAATCCTTAGGTTTTAATGAATATGTTTGTTATGATATTAAAACCAGGACTGGGGATGATTTAAGTTTATTTTTCCAAAAAGTAGCTGATGCATTTGGCACTCAAGAGTACAAAAATAAAGATGAGGATGATGAGAACAATCAAAAGCCTGAAAAATGCAATGAAGAGATTTTTAAAGTAATTAAAAGAGTGTTTACTGAAAGCGAGAATAATAACGAATTGGCAAATTTAAAAAATTTAAATAGTTATAATTTAAATAGTAATAATAAATAGAAATGTTTAATATTTGAGATATTTTTTATTATAAAGGCAGGTTATATTTAGAACTTGTCTTTTTTGTTTTTTAGGCGTCTTTTAAAGCGCTTAGCAATAATAATATATCTTGATTGGGTTATGTGTGATAAGAATAACTTAAATGGCAATTTTCAAGATTTTAAATTTAATAATGTTGAATTTGCCAAAGAATTATCAACTCAAGTTATTGAGTCTTCCTTAACAATAGAGAATAATTTAAATAAAATTTTAAAAACAAAAAATCTGAATAATGCTTACCTAAAGGCCCAGAAATCAAAATTGAGACTTATTTCCACGATCAAGCTAGCTAAAAAACTAAATAACTATTTACTTTTAGAATTTGATAAAATTCCTTTTGATTTTGACATTCCCATAACATTTAGCATTGTTGATAAGATTTTAAAAGTATTTTATTGGACAATAATCAATTTTGATTCTCATACAGTAAATGAAATTGAATTAAGAGGGATAAAAGAGATGGATTTTTTATATGAAGAGGAAGAAGGAATGAGATCAGCAGAGGAAGAGATTAGTTGCATTAAAAATTCTAAGGAAAGAGAATCTCTTTACGAGTTGCTTTTGGTTATTAAATTCACATTTCAAGCAGACAGGGCCTTAATAAAAGCAATCAGAGCATCTCTTTTAGCGACATCTTTTATTGCTCAACAGGGAATAGAAGGCAAGCAGATTTTATTTTTTTATATTTAGTTTACATTAATTTAATTTTTAAATGTGTTTAAATATTAAAAGGTAGAGAAACGGCTCTCTACCTTTTTAATATTTATTGGGATTGGATAAAGTATTAATTTAATATTCTTTTTAATGTCATTTTATAATGCTTATTTTTCAACAATGCGTGTAACAGTAAGTAGAATATTTGGTAAACCTTACTTCTATTCTTAAGTTAATATTAGCATAAATCTTTTAAAACGTATTAGTTTTTTATAAAATTTTAAATGAATTTTAATATTTAAATTTTACATATAAATATTATTTGATAATAGATATTAAATAATAGCGGTTTGCATAAAAAATCGTTTTTGATATAATAATGTATAATGATATTTAAAAAAATGATTAATGAATTTAAAATGGAAATATAAAATAAAGAATCCCAAATTAGTCCTGTTAATGTTTATACCGGTATTCAATTTTTTTTAGGAATTACATAGAAAGTACAGCAGAAGATGCGCTTAAGAATGGAATTAATTTAAGCTTACTTAAAACTTCTACTTTAAAAGAAAGCAGAGAGTTTCTTTTAGGTTCAAAGGTTGAATTTAAAGAAGCTCTTTTTGAAGCAATGGTAAGCTATAGATTTAATGGAGCAGGCTATATTTTAGTAAAACCCAAAGGTGAGGATGAAGATTTAAGTAAAAAGGTTAACAGCGAATTACCTACAGGTTTTAAATATTTAGATTTTCAAAAAATTATTAACAAAAGAGAATCTGATTATATATAATACCTTTCAAGTTCAAAAGACTTAGATGGTGTTAACCAAAAGGCAAGGGTTATAAAAATAGATAAAAGTAGAGTAATAATTTATGAAAATTATGATTATGTTTTAGGATTACACGAGCCTGCTTATACACAAAGTTTGCTTCTTAATATTTGTCTTTTAGAACAAATTTATTTAGAGATGGAAAAAAGAATAAGAAATTATAATTTTTTGTTTTACAAAGACGAACATTTAGTGGGACTTATTGAATCTTTAGAACTTGCAAAAGAAGAAATTAATGTTTTGGTAAACAATAATAAAGGCAAAATATTTTCTAGCTTTTTTAAAGGTCAAGAGCCAAACAAAAGTTTCTCAGCATTAAGTAGCGCTTCTAGCAAGCTTAGCATAGAGCTTAGTAAGATTAAAAGCACTCTAAACAATGATGGAATTTTTTATACAGCATCGGAGAATGCAAGCCCAGAAGTAATAAAATATGACTTAGAGTTTTTAAAAGACGCATTTGAGCTAATTAAAGCAAAAATTGTTGCTGATACTAAGGAGCCTCTTACTAGAAGTTTTAATGAGCAGGTCAAAGGACTTGGTAGTAGTGGTAAGGGAGACAAAAGTAATTATTATGACTATTTAAAAGGCGTACAAGAATCTGTTGCTAATGCTTGCAATATTAAGCTTAACAAATATTACAGATTAACTATGAAGTTGAATAATCTTGAAGTCTTAAGTTATGAGCAGAGACTTGAGAGAGACAATTTACTTCTTGATGTTTATTCTAAATATTTAGAGTTAATTAAAAATGAAAACTTAAGTCACAAGGCAAGAGAAAATTTAAAAGAACAATTAAGTTTAGTTATTTAAAAGGAGTAATTATGAAAAAAATGGCGGCAAGCGTAGATTGCAAAACTAAAAACGACCAAGAAGATTCAAAAAAGTTAAGCTTAAATAATGAAGTTTTAAATAACTCTTTAATTAAGGAGTTTTTAGAATATCAAAATCTTAAAAATGCCAATAATAATTCAGTAAGTTTTTCCAACAATGATCTAAGAGAATCTGTTGAAATAAATAAACTTGCAAATGATAATTTAAGCTTTGAGTATAATACAGAAAATCTTTTAGCAAAAGGGTATTTTTTTAAAGATGTTGTAAAAGGCCAAGCCGAAGAGCTTATTAGAAAGTATGTAAAAGCAACTCAAATCTTAGCAATAGCTGGAACTAATAACCTTGATGAGATTGATTCATCTTCTCGTGCAATACTAATAAGGGTTGCAAAGACCAATATTGATCAGAATAAGAATGCTGAAAATTCATACAAAACAATAAATTTTGAAAGAATAAAAGCAAATCAAGGAAATAATTTAAGAAACAAAAATATTTTTTCAGCACATATTATGATTTAAGAAAAGCAATGCTTAACGAATGGGAAGAGATTAAGCGAGAATTTTATTGTAATAAAAAAGCATTAGCTTAAATTTTTGTAATTTAAGCTTTTAATAAAAAATTAATTTAAAAAAGGAGATATTTATTAATGAGTGATTCAATTGATTTCAAAAAAGAAATAGAAAAACTAAAAGCATCAAAAGTAGAACTTGAGAGTCAGCTTGAAAGTTTAAAAAAATCAAGCTCAAAAAATTGTTTTAGACAAATTACAAAGTGTTAATGCTAACAGTTATCCTGTGTTTGAGAGTAATTGTAAATTTCAAGATGAGGGATTTTATTTCGCTCAAAAAGGTGTACTTAAAAGCTCTTTTGCTGATAAGTTTGAAAATTATTAAGCTCAAGATTTTTGCTATGAATGTGGGGGTTAAGCTTATTGTTAATGGCGCACATTTACAAATAGCAAAAGGCGGTGGTAGTGATCTTTATGGGGTTTGCGTAGACTTTGATGATTTTTCAAGAACCGGTACGGTTGTTCCAATGAGTTGTAGTTTTGAATGTGTTTTGATTGCTAAAAACAAAACAATTAAAGCAGAAGAGATGTTTGCGGAGTAAAAGTTCTTTTTTGGGTCAAGCAAATAAAAGATGCAATTTAAAATCGGAGAATTTAAAATGGATGAGAATATATTAAATAACGACGAGTATTTAAACACAGTAAGGGATGTTTTAGTGAAAGAGTGTCCAATTCCAGAATATTATCATTTTTTAGATTCACAGCAAATAGAGAGTAGTAATATTTCTTTTAAAAGCGATAGAATTATCAAGTGGTATTCTAATTTAACAGACATGCCCACACTAAAGGTTAATGATTTTAACACAGTCTCAACAATAAAGTTTCAAAGACAAATAGTAAAAATTAATTATTTGCCTTTTCAGTATGCATTTAAATACTATGCGTCAGATGGGAAAGTTAGTGTAGAGGCAAATACAAATATTAACATAAAAGAAGGACTTCTAGGCGCAATAATTGAGATACAAAAGTTAATGAGTGCTCATTATTTAAAGGGCGGAATTGCGTTTTCAAAAAAGAATAAAAGAATCCTTCTTGTTGATGAGTTTAACAATGAAACTATGTATGGACTTTTAAATCTTCCAAACCAAATAGACAAAACAGTTAAACAGACAAACATATTAGATCAAATAAAATCAATAAATGATGATCTTGGAAAGATTAATTTAGAAGATGAAAGAAAAGTGCCTTTTAAAATACTTACAACTAGCAAAATCAAAGGTCGTTTGCTCGAGAGACTCCCAAACAATAATTATTTATACAAAGACATGCTTTTTAATTTTATAAGTGCAATAAATAATGATGCGAATATTGAGCTTGAGACCACAAATTTATTAGACGATGAAATTTTAATATATCCAAGAAGCAGTAAACTACTGCTTTTTAAAGACGGTCATCAGCCGATATTAAATTCATACACAGAAGTTTCAAGTAGTAATTTTAGAACAAATTTTCTTGATTTTTCTATTGTAACAATTTTGGCAACAAAAAATTCAATTTTTAAAATAAGATTGAGCTAAAAAATGAATAAAAGCAAAATAAACACTGATCAGGTCTACCAAGAAAAGCTAAAAACTTTAGATGGTGATAATCTTGAACCAGCTTTAAAGGCAGTATATGAGCAACTACTTGAACTTTTAATGCTTGACTTTAAAGATCTTAGCACTAAAGAATTTTCTTTATATTTAAATTTACTTGAAAATATTTTAATTCTTAAGAGAATAAGAATTAAAAGTTTAAATGATTCTACAATGTTTGTTCTAATTTATTATTTTGTTGGTTGTGAGTTAAAAAAGCGAAACAGATTAAAAGAGGTTTTAATTTTAATTACATCAAGTCTGAAAAATTTAAAGAGATATTATTAGAATATTTTCCCGCAACTCTTGGCAGTAGTAGCAGTTGTGGGGGTGATTTTTGTAAATATTTAGACAGTTTAATAGAAGATTTAAAAATAAAAGATTCTTTAATAGGAGTAGCTAAATGAAATCTTTAGAAATGATTAATGTCAGTTTAAGTAATATTATAAACACATATTCACAAGATCTTTTTTTCTGTAAATTTAGAACAATCAAAGATCCAATTAATGCATCTTATGAAACTAGATTTAAAAGTTCTGATGCTGTTGCTTTTAAGGGAATATTTTTATTAATAAGTCCAGAAGAAGTAGTTGAGATTGACGGTGTAAATATTTTTGATAAAAATAGTTATGCCAAGGTGTATACTCTTTTCAGTTTTAAATTTGAGTACGGAGATTTAGTTAGAGTCAGCGATGATTTTTATTCAATTTTAGGGATTGAGAAGAGCTACAAAGAAGGTCTTAATTATATCACATTAGTTTTAAGGAGTTCTTGTTAAATTTTAAAATTAGATTTAAAGACATTGACTTTTTAAATAAAGAAAATAAAGTTAATATATCAAATCGGAAGAACTAGAAAAAGAGATGCCTTTAAAGCTGGCAAAGGCTTTTTACGAAGAATTTTATTCTAATATTTTTTCAAACAAAGGAATAAAAACAGCTTTTAGGAAATCTATTAAAAAAGGACTTGTTGAAATAAAAGATCAGTTTAGAGTTTTTTCTAAAAATTATTTACTTAAAAGGCAAGTAGACCTTAATACTAAAAGAGCTTTTAATGACAAAGAATTTAAAATCTTGATTAATAACATTGAAAAACTTAATCTTTCAAAAGCAAAAGAAAAGGACAGTCATGATTGTAGGACTAAATGAATCTGTACAGTTTTTAATAAAAATACTTACAAAATTTAAACAGTATTTAGAGCTTAAAGAAATAGAATTAGAAATTGTAAATACCTATAACCACCCTTATTTGGAGAAGTTTTCTACAAATGTCAGTAATTTAATTGTATTAAAGTATTAAAAAGCGAGTCTTTCGAAGGGCTTACTCCCAGAAATCTAGGGGGTAGAAATTTGTTTAAAACATCTAATGATTTTAGATTAAGGTTTTCGCTTTATTTTTTAAGTTTTCCCTTTCTAAAGACTTACAGAGATTCTTATGAGACTGTTTGCAGAGTGTATGAACATTTTTTGGAATTTTTACATGAGAATAGATTTCGTTTTGAGTTTAGAAAAGAGCTTGAGAGTGATTCTTATTTGCTTTTAACTTATTATATTTACTCGATTAGTAATTTAAATAATGATGGGCTACTTGGTGTTTCTAATAAGAGAAGCAATATGTGTTTTAGTTTTAATCAGATTTTTTTTGCAAACATACAAGCTTTGGAACAAGAAAGATAAATATTTAAAAAAACAAATTTAGAAAAGGAGAATAAATGCCAAAAGATACAATAAGCGTTAGTTTGATGCAAAACAGACTAGTTGCCAATAAAATTAATTATTACAATCCGCTTTTAATCTACAAAAGCAATACTTTAGCAAGTAAACATTTAGCATTAAGTGTTACAAATTTTGAAGAGCTTCTTAAGAAACTTGAGATACGAAAGGGTAAAGAGACTGATTCTTCTAATAAGAAAATAGCAGAGGAGCAGTTAAGTGCTTTATAAAAATCAATGGGTGATTTTTTTGGACAAGACGGACTTAAGTCTGTTGATTTTTATGTTTACAATCAGATTAAAGAGATTAAGGATTTCTTAAAATCTAATTTGCATCCGTTTGTGGTTTTTTTAAATGAATCAGGAGATGCTCTTAGTAGTGATTTTGAAGCTATTAGGAAAGCTCTTAATTTTATTGTAATTTCTACTAAAGAGAATGGTTTGCCAAATTTTTTAAAAGGCAAAGACAAGGGCGAGCTTAAAAACATTATTGCTGTTTATAGCGGCAATGAAAATTTGCATCTTAAGTTTGCAGCAATGTATTTGCATCAAGCAAGCATTTTTCATGCTGTTAATCCTTATGGGATGATTTTAAATTCTACTCCTATTTATGATGATTCTCTAATTGATTCTCTGAGAAAAGCTAATATTAATTTTTATTCTCTTTTAAATGAAACTGGTAATGACGGCATTTTAGCTTTTAAATAAGATGTAACTCTTTCTGGGGATCTGATTGATGAGGCTTTTACGCTTTATTATATTAAAAATGAAGCAATCAAAGAACTTATTAGGATCTGGAATAAAAATAGTAGAGTTAACAGCAAACTTAGTTCTTTAAATTTGGACGGTAATTTGCCAAACGAATATACAGCGGGGCTTGAATGCTTTTTCCATGAACTTAAAGAGAGAGGACTTATTGTCTTTTATAAAGAGATTAGGCTTAAAATCAACTCTTCTGAAGGCTTAAGTTTAAGTTTAGAAGTTACGCTTAAGTATAATGACAGCTTAAATAGTGTTAATTTAATAATCACCGCACAAGAGATAAATGAATATTTAAGGAGAGCATCATAATGAAGGAATATTATTCATTAGATTTAATATTTGTCAGCTTTAATGACAATTTAATAGACAGAGGTACTCTTGAGTACAGTACAGAGCCTAATGTAATGGCTAAAGCAAGCACAGAAGACAGAAATTTTCTAATTTCAAGCTTTAGAGATCCAAGAACGGTTGTTCATATTTTTGATTTAGAGATAAGCAAAGGATCTCTTGATTACAAGCTCTTAACAAGGCTAAGCAATGAGCAATTTTACGGGAATTTACCAAAAGCTAAAAAATTAAAAAGATTAGTATTTAACGATCAAATGGGATTAAAGATTATTTCAAACAGTGCATTTTTTGCAGAAATTCCAACTAGAAAGTATTCATCTGATAATGATACGGTTAAGTTTACAATTCATGCAATAAATTGTGATGTTGAGAAAGCAAGTTGAGTTAACAATTAAAATATTTTAATTAAAGGATAAGAATTTAAAATGAGATACAAGTTAAAAATATTAACTAGAGCCAAAACACATAAATACGTTTTAAAAGATATTCCAATGTACGAGTGGGACAATGTTTTAGGATTTGATGTTGAGCGAGATGAACTGATTAATAAGCTTAATGATCTTAAAACATTAAAAGAAATAACTAAATTAATGATCTCAAGAGGATTTTTAGATGAATTTTATGAAATCCTAAATAAAGAGAGAAGATATTCTGAGCTTTATAAATATGCTCTGCCTATAATTCTTTTTTTAGTTCAGTATTCACTTTTTCAAACAATAGAAGGATTTAAAAAGCCTGGTTTGGTTTACATTGAAAGTTTTCAAGACAGAAACGGCGATTATATTAAGTATGACTACATTGATGAAAGGTGGAGTTATGATTTTTTAATTACAAGTAGCAAATCTTTAGGCTTAAATCAAGAAGATTCTTTAGAGGCTAATCTTGAGCCTTTATTAAAAGAAGGCGTTAATGAATAAGTCAGAGATTGTAACTAATTATTTTAAAAATACATAGACTATTTAACAAGAGACGCCAATAAGTATTATTTTCCTATTGTAATGGGCATTTGTACATATAGAGATGTTAAAAAAATGAGCTACAAGGAGCTTTTAGAGGTTAACCGAGTAGCTAATTTAAAGCTTAATAAGGAGGAAATGTACGAACGGTTTTTGTCCTGTAGTGGAGCGCTTTAAAGATTTTTATGTACGAAGAAAACAATAATGAAGATAAATTTACAATTACATTAGAAGGCATTCTTGACAGAAATGCTACTAAGAGTAATTTTAAAAAAGAGCTTTTAAGTTTTAAAAAGGAAAATTTTTTTAATCAGACTGGTTTAAGTCCAAAAAGTAGTAAAGATTTTTTATCTTTAAGTTTTGAAAGACTAAAAAGCCCTGAGAGGTTTCAAAACGACAATCTACAAAAATCAGTAAGTTTTAAATCAAATGCCCTTAAAAGCAGCCCTTTTAAGGATTTTTTTAACCTAGACTCTTGGAAAAATAGTCTAGAGAGTGTTTTAAAAGACTTAGATTCTTCAGACAAAAGCGGTTTGGCTTTTAAGCATTCGGTAGCTAAGAACAATATTGGTTCTTATTTTAGGCCAAAGGTAGACAAATTAGATTTAAATTCTAAAGGGCAATATTCATATTTTAAAACTGAAAATATGAAAAATGCTTTTAAGCAAAATTTCATTAGTAATTCTAATAAAGATCAAACCAATAAAACATTTAAAGATTTTGGATTAAATTCCAATTTTGACAAGATTTAGCTTAACTTTTCAAAGGATGATTTGCAAGAACCAGTATGGTTTAGAAACGAAAATAATCAGATTCTTTGGGAAGATTTAATGTCTTTTAAAAAACTTTTTAAAGACTCAAGCTTGGTTAATTTTTTAAATATAAAAAATGGTTTTAACGATTTTAAATTACCTTTAAAGGAATTTCAAAATTTAAAAGACAAAAAAATTTTAGAACCAAGTCTTGATTTAGAACCAAGTCTTGAAAATTTTATTTTAAAAGATAGTGAAAGAGAAAGTGTAAATAAAATGCTAAAGGGGCGGAGATCTTTTGAAACAGAGTTTGAGAGAAATGATTTTTTAAGAAAACTTTATGTTCTTAAAAGTTCACAAAATTCAAATTTAAATGATTTTTCTTTTATGGTTGAGCTTGCTCAGAAATTGAAAAATGACGGTTACGCAAAAAATGATTCAAAAACTATTGGCCTAATAAGCGATTTTCTTAATGGTGAGAATAATTTAGAACAAGTTTTAAGCAAAAGCCCAACAGTTTTTTTAAATAATCAGTTAAAAGGTGAGCCCGATGTTTTAAATAGCAATAAAATAATAAACAGTGTTTCTCAGCCAAGATTAGATTCACTCTTAGAAAAAACTTTAGAACTTTTGGAATGGGTTAAAAGTTACGATTTTACTAACAGTGTATTATACCCTTTAAGGAATACTTTTTCAAACCTTGGTAATATTTTGGGCAGGCATTTGAAAGCTTACCTTTGGTTGAGTACATAACAAATTCGCTAAGAGACGGTGATGGATTTAATTTAGGAGGAATTGATGATGATTCTGGAATGCCTTAGTAAATTAAAAGGGGTTTAAGGTGATTAAAAATCAAACTACTAGGTTAATAGAAGATGTTGTAAATCAAATTTCAAGTTTAGCAAGCATTTCTAATTTTGTTTTACTTTTTCCAAGGCTTGATTTTAAAGGACCTGGGTACATTCTCCAACTGTTTTTTTATTTTTATAAAGCATGATCTAATAGAAGAAAATCTCTCAAGCATAAGCTCAGACCGTGCGGTAATTGATTTTATAAATACAAAAAGTGAATATGTAAACTTTAACATTGCTCCAAGGCCCGAGATTGTAATAATTAATAAAGGGATTTTGTCATCTATTTATGACAAAACTTTAATAAGAGCGCTAAAAGAAACTCCTTTTATGAACAGTGTTTTAGAATTTAATAGTAATTTTATAAAAATGCAATTTAGACAGAGGTTTAACTCAGGTATTTATTATAGCATGTACAGTCCTTCAGTAGGATTTCATGAGGTAGTAAGTATTAATTTATTAAAGCTTAAAGACACAGTTTATTTAGAAGAAGTAGAAGTTAGTTTGCAAGTAAAAATTTGCAAAATGTTTAATATTTCAACCTATAAAGGTTAAAATATTAATTAACAAAGCTTAGTATTGGGAGAATATTAATGAGGCAATTTAAGCTTATTTTGATATTTTTTTTATTTATTGTTTCAATAATATATGCAAGTGTAGTAAGACCATTTGATTTTGAAAAATGGAATTTTAAAAAAGACATAGATTTGGCTTATGTATTAATGCATGATGTTGATAATGGGATTTTAATCAAATCTCAAGATAAAGCTGGCAACATTAAAAGTCAGGAAATACTTGCTAAACTTAATAAGTTAAAGGCTTATTCTTACAGTTTGCAGAAAATAATAAAAAAGAGACTTGCTAGGAGTAGATTTCAAAAAGAGGTGGAATTACCACTACTTAAGATCTTTAGAAAATATAAATATTTAACAAGAAATTATAAAAATAAAAGGTTTATTGAAAATCCGGAATATACAAAACTTATTTTAGAGAAAAATATTAAAAAAGTTGTTTTTCTAGAAAACTATTTTCGATCTAGGCTTAAGAATGTAAAATCCCGTAAAGAGATTGAAAAAAGAATAAATGCTAATCAGAGCAGTTTCAAGTCCCCAAAGGATAAAACTAGCAGTTCTCTTAAATCGAAGTTTTCAAGCTCTAAAAATTCAAAAAGCCCGCAGGGTTTTAAAAAATGTAACAAAAGACGATTATTAAAAAAGTATGATCTTAATCGGGCAGATGGCGAGCTTTTAGATGATTTAGAAAATGAAGATCTTGAGAATTTGGAAAATGAAGATTTTGATGAGCCCTACAGTGAGGACTACGGTTTTACTGAAGAGACTCAAGATGAAGATGAGTTTTGATCTTAAACAGGACGAATCTAGCTAAAAATTTTTTAGATTTGAATATTTTTATTTAATAAAGCTTTAAAAGCTAGAATAATTTTGATTTAGGGAATATTAATGAGATAATTACTTTTAATATCTTTTTTTGTTTTGAGTTTTAATTTGTATTCTTACGATCTTAAAGATGATGAAGAGATTGAAGTCAAATTTTTATACGAAGAAATAAAAATTGGTGGCAATTTAGCTAAAGATCATTCTGTTTCTTCTGTTGAGAGTTTAATACAAACCGCAGTTGATAAAATAGGATCTGAGAATATTTTAAGCATTGAGCGCAATATAACTTTTAATGGTGTTTCTGTAATGGTAATATATAAAGTTAAAAAGCGCAGTTAGTAATTAATTAGCAAGATTAAGGCAAGTTGGTGTTATTAGTGAGAGACTTTTTTTTAATTTTTATTTTATTTTTTTGTTTAGCTTTTAGTTTACATTCCTATACTGTTGGAGATGATGGAATTATTAGGGTTAAGATTTTTAATTTTAACCTTAATCAGCAGAGATCTTTTAAAAAATTAGAAAAAGATTTAAGACTTTTTATTAAAGAAGTAGGTTCAAAAAATGTTTTAGACATTAATCATAAAATTTTGTTCACAGGGGTAGAGGTTGCTGTGATGGTGATTTATAAATCAAATAAATAGTAGAAGATTAAATTTTACTGGTAATGATGATTTATCAATTAATTTTTTAATTTAAAAAGGAGTTTTATTTAAAAAAGATGTTAATATTTCAATACGATTTTAAGATTGAATTTTACAATGCAGTTGATTCTAAGAATAGCATTGGTGGTAGACTTGCAGATCTGAGGCCTAGAGTTGTTATTGTGACTCAAAATGGTGTGCCCGATTTGAATATTGTTATTAAAAATACATATTCTTTGAATAATTTAATTTTTGGCAAAAAACCAAACTTCAAATTTTAAATGTGTCTTTAAAATTTTCTGATTTTAAGACTTCAGATATTGTAAAAATTTATTATAAGAAGTTTACAAATCAGCAAGATTATCAATTTATTATGGCTGGGTATTTGGAAGCGCCTGTTGAAAAAATTGTTGGTTCTGAGAATTTTAGTTTTGAGTGTGAACTTTATCTTTTGTCTAAGGCTACCTTTTTAGAGAGAAAGTTTGAGTATAAAAATTTCAAAGGCAGTACTATTGCTGATGTAATTAAATATGTGTTTAAGGATAAAGCAATCTTTTTGATGAATGAGCTTGAAAAAACAAGGGTGATTAACGAGAGCTTTGCTTGCAACTCAGCAAAAGGACTAATAGAATACTTAAGGCGACAAGGATATGTTAATTCCGTTGTTGTTGACATTGGAAATCTTGCTCAAGATGTCGATTCAAAATTTATTTTTACTAATTCTAAGCAGTTTGTTTCTGGCGAATGTAAAAGTCTTGAAGATTTTGGACTTTTATCAGTGCCTCAAAGAGATATCGGAAGTTCTAAGAGTCCTGGTTTGAGTTTTTATAAGGCTCTAGTGATGTTTACTCACAACATTAAAATTAGAGATAATCTAAGCTTTAAAGACAGGAATGTTAATAATATTAACTGTAAGGTTAAAAATACCAGTGTCAGACTAAGTAGTATCAGAGAATGTATTTTAAATCTTGAGCTTTACTCAGAGAATAAAAAAGGGAATGTATTATGGGAAATAATGATTTTTGTGTGGAGCCAGGCAGCTTAAAGGTTTCTTCTGCTTCTATTTTAAAGCAGTATCTTTTTGAGAATGTTTTTATTTGCAGAATAGGTGTTATTAAAAGTTTTGACTATGCAACTCAAACAGGGGTTGTTACCATTAAAGAGTATGAAGGTTTAGAGATTATTACCAGGAATATATCTAACTTTAATCTTGATTTAGCAGAAGAAGATGAAGTACTTTTGCTTCAAAGTAATTTTAATATTTTTAAAGAAAGTGATAATAATTATTTTAACAAAAATTATTTTTATATTCTAAGTGTTATATTAGTCCTAATAAAATTGGCATTAAGCTTGATTAGCTTAGAGTTAGTTTAAAAGATTTAAATACACAAAGCGAAAATATAAAATTTAAAGCTAAAAAATTGATTATTGATGTAGATAATATTGAAATTAAAGGTAATTTAAAGATTAATGGAACTAAATTCGAAAATCATATGTACAGTTCTGGTATTTTAATGTATGTTAATAGTAGCGGTATGCCAACAACTACAACTGGGAAAACAGGTCCAATTGCTTGAATTAGTATGCTAATTCACAACTTAGTAGTTTGTTTAGCTTAGCATAAGTTTATTAATAGGGCTTTTGGTGATTATTTTCTACCAATAAGATTAAATTTCTTACTTGGTTTGCAAACTCTTTTGTTGCATCAATTATTTTGCTGAGGTTGTTAGCTGTTAATTTAGGTTGAACTTTTAGTTGTTCTTTTGTGTTTTTGTATTCATTTTTTACTTTAGTGAATTTTTCAGCCAAAACTTCATACTCTCTAGCTACCGATTCGTTGTAAAGCTTTGGGGTTGGATGAAACTTTGATCCCAAGTTCCAGTTTATTTGGCTTGAGTTTTCTTTTTCTTTCCATTTGTTGGCAGCATCTATTACTTCTTTTATGGTGCTTATTCCTAAGGGATCTTTAGTGTCTTCAAAACTAAGCTCACTTTTTTCTAGCTCTTCAAGGAATTTATTTTTTGTTTTTTCTATGTTCTTGGTATCAATATTGTTTGAGATTGAGCTGTTTGTTTTGTTTTTAGAATTTTCCGGATCCTTTAGTAAATTTTCGGCATCAAGATTTAAAAGATCTTTAGATTTTTCTAAACTCTTTATTGCATTTAGTGCTTTGTCTAGAGATTTTCTAACTTGTTCTGCATATTCTTTTGTTATTAAGTTGCCATCTTTACCTAAAGATGCGTCATGCTTTTGGAATTGATTTTGTATTGGAGTTTTTTCAGTTCCGCTTAAAGTGCTATTTTCTTTTTTTTGATCAAAAATTTTGTCTTTTTCATTAGTATTAATTTCTTCTTCAGTTGGATCAAGTATTGTTTTCTCGTCGGCGGTGCTTAGAATTTTGAATTCTATTGTAGTTGGATTTAAAGATTTTTGAATATTGGGGTCTAATTCTTGTACTATTATTTCATCAGAAGCTCCGATTAACAATAATTTTTCTTGTATTTTTGCAATTTCTTCTTCTGATTTGACCACATTTGCTTCTTCTAGTATTTCTAGGGGAATTAAGCTTTCAGATTCAGATTTTAAGGAAAATTCTTGTTTTTCAGGTTCAATTTTTTCAATTTCTAAAATAGGGGGGATACTTTGATTTGTTTTTGCTTCAAGTTCTTTTTTAAAGTCTAATTCAATTTGTAAGCTATTTTTAATAACTTCTGAAATATTTTTTAAGTTATATTCATTTAAGGCTTTGTTTTTATCATTCGCGTTCATATTGGCATTACAGCTAATAGTCAGTAGCAGCGCAAGTATTGAGAATTTGTTTAAAACTTTTCTAAGCTTGCCTTTCAAAGCCTTATGCTCCTTTTGAAACAAGAATATTAAAATATTATACTACATTTTACTCGATTTTTATTTGGATTTTAATTTTAAAATATAAAAAATCCCCCGTTAGGGGAATTTTAGGGGGGTATCATAGATTTTATTTTATTGTTTTTAATTTATTATTCTTACTAATTTGTAGAAATGAAATAAATTTTTAGTGTTTTACCTTTGGTTTATTTTTAATTTGGCGTCGAAGTAGTGGCGCTGTTTAAAAAGTTATTTTTATAAAATTCTCAGCACCATTCTTCTCTTTTAATATTGATGCAAAGGATTTGCTTTGTACTAAGTGTATAGCATACTTTAAATTTTTCAGATTTATTAATAAAGGAGAACATCGGGTGATATTCGATGTTCCTTTGAATATATTAATATATTTAAATGTAAGCTTGAAATTTTAAATATTAACCTAATGAAATGTTTTTAAAATTTTAAAATGATTTGATTGTTCTATTCAATCTCTTCTTCTTCTTCTGAATCGTTATCAGCATTTTTTTCAATTGCGGGTTTTGAGCATGAATCTTGTTTATTTTCATCTTTTTTTTCTTGATGTAATTCTTTAACTACATTGTCAAGAAGAGAATCTATTAAAACCCCACGACCAATGGCGCTACAAGACATCATAAATACTAAAAACGAAATAAGTATTATTTTTTTAACCATTTAATCATTCCTTTAACCTAAGCAATTTAATCTTAATTATATATCATAAAATTATATTTATCAATTAAAAATATATTATTTTAAAGCTTAATATAATTTTTAGATATATTCTTCTTGAATTACTAATTTTAGACTATTTATGTCTGTTAGTATTTCTAAGATTTTAGTAAAATTTTTGCTCATTTTAAAGACCTGATTATGAGGCAATAAGTCTAATTCTATATAATTTTCGCTAATAGATACTTTATTGTAATCTATTGAATGGTAATCTTTGTTATTTTTTATTTGAAATCTATAGATGGGATTTAAGTACTGTTCATTTGCACCTTTTTCAATTACATCTTTAAGACCGAGTAAAACATAATTTTTAGGATAAGAGAAGTCGTTTGGGGGATTGAGCATTATGTTAATAATATTGTTATTATTTGGGCTTTTAAGGTTTAAAACAAATAAGAGATCTTGATTTTGGAAAAAATTCTCAATATTTTGAATTTCTTTAAGTTTTTTGAAAGTTATTTTTTTTGAGTCTGATTTTGAATTTATTTTTGAGTCTAATAATTCTTTCTTTATTAAAATGCTTAAAGACTCTACTTTCCCCTTTTTATAAAAGATTTTATCTTCTGCTTGTTGAAATTCATTTTCTCTATTGATGCTAAAGTCAACAGAAAATGTTTGAATTGGATAAGCTTGTTTGTAGTAATTTTCAATGCTTGTTGGGTTTTGATTTGATTTTCTTATTTCTACTTTTTGAATTGATACTACAGGAATTATTTTTGCTGCGGGCTTTTGATCTTGATTTTTTTGATCTTTAGCTTTTGAAGCTTTAGTTTTTGAAGCTTTAGCTTTTGAAGCTTTAGTTTTTTGATTTTGATCTAACAGATTGCAGGATAAGATTAAAATTCCTAGCAATATTAAAATAACCTTTTTACCCATTTATTGCGCCTTATTCTTTATATATTAATTATACCTTATTAATAATTAATAGTGTATTTTAAATTGTATTAGATTCAAAATATTTAAAAATAGCATACTGTTTATTTTTGCAAAAAGAAGTTCCCAATTTAATAAAAGAACTTCTTTAGAGGTAGTTAAAAGTAGTATCAATTTTTATTGATTAATAAACTCAAGTTTTAAAGCAATATTTAACTATTATTAAGTATAGCGCATCTTTTGAAAGATTGATTTTAAGTAGTGATTATTTAAATTTATACAAAGAGGACTCGCAGTTGAGAGCCTCTTTGAAACGTGTGTGGGAAGTGTTTAATAAATTATTTTTATTGATTAAGACTATTTAATGAATTCTTTTAATTTTGAAGCATTGGTTAATATTTTAAGCGTATTGTAAATATTTTGACTTACTTTAATGTAATATTTTTTATTAGAATAAGGGGAATAAATAAGCTTAACTTTATTTAGGCTTTTTTGAAATTTGGTAAAGCTTAAATATTTCCAGCTATAATTGGTTGATACATAAAATGAGCTTCCAAATTGCAAATCACCGGATTTATTTTGGTTTAAGATTGCTTTGTTTATGCTCAATAAACTGTGGTAATGAAACAAGGGCATTAAATTGATTTCTCTTTTTTGTTTATCTTCGAAATTCAAACAACATCTTATGTAATTATTGTCATAAAAATAAATAAAATCTTCATGATTTTTTAATTTAAGCAAATTGCTTAAACCTTTTATATCCATACTCTTTTTGTGAGCTAATATGCTTATTGATTTTAGTTTACCTTTTGTGAGTGTAATTTGATCGTATTGGTCTAAATATTGTGCTTCTGATTTTATTTCAATTGTTGCATTTGAATCTATGTTATAAGTTCTAATATAAAATTGTGCACAAAGAATAGGGTTTAATGGCTTTATATGTTCGCTTTTGTAAGTGAAATTAGTTTTAAATGCAGGCATATTCAGCTCTTATAATATTAAAATTGTTTAAATTCTTTTTAAAAACACTCAAAGGTGTATACATATAACTATCTAATTATTCCTCAGTCCAATTTATTTGTATAGAATATCATTTTATACATATTTTATCAATAGTTTATGAATAATTTTATAATATTATTTTTTGAAATAAATAATCAATTAATATTGATTATTTTAAAATTATGTTTTAATATGGTATAAATTCTAAAAAAGGAGAATTAAATAATGACAAAATTGATGTACTCTATGTTTTTAAGCGCAATATTATTTGTTGCTTGCGAAACCACAAAAATTTCAGACGAAATGGAAAGCACTATGAATGAGGATTCAAAGGTTACAGCTCCAATGCCAGCAGAAAAATCTATGAAATCAAATAAACAAACTATGAAGTCAATGAAAAAGTAATAAGCTTTGCTTTTACTTAATTTAGAATGCAATACTAGCAATTTTTAAAAAAAACTTTTTGATTAACTTTTTTAAAAAAGTTTTTAGTTTTAAAAAATTAAACTTAAAAAAAGAAAGAGATCCATAAAAATCTCTTTCTTTTTGCATTTTAAACCAATATTACTGAATTGGGGCAAGAATATTGGTAGTTGTATTTATTAAATTTAAAATTATATTGTGAATGTCTGTGAATTGAGCTTTTGAATTTTTTGATATTATGTAGTCATTTAATTTTGAAATGTCAGTTCTTAATTCCGGATTAGCATTGTAGTCCTTAATAATGTCATCTACATCTTTTAGCCATTTCTCTTTAAGTGGTATAAGTTTATTAAAATCATGGTAGAGTGTTTTCAAATTAGGTTTGTTTAGATGTTGTATTTTGTCTTTTACATTTAATGTTCTTAAGCTGATTTCTTCTATTGCTAATTGAATGCTAAAGCCTCTGTTTATAAGGATTTCTTTAACTAAACTTCGGTAGTTTGAATCTTGGCTGAGTTTTGATAAAATTTTCCCAAGATTTAAAATTTTGTTTTCATTGAAATTTAAAGATGTATAAAGAATTCTTCTTTCATTTACATATTCGTTGTCGTCAAAAGTTACTGTTGAGCCTGCATTGAAAAATATTTTACTAAATATTTCTGCTTTCATTTCAAATTGGTCATCAGGTTCGCCCTTGTTAGCATCAATCTCGCTTATTTGAACAATATCCTCAGATCTTTCTAATATTTTTTGTATTAATTCTTTAGCCTCAGGGTCTATTTGCTTTAAAGCATTAGCATTATTAGGCTGTTTTAAAGCTGCTGCTGAATTTGATTTGTTTTTTCCAGCTGTTTTGGGTGGATTTTTTAGGGTATTAATAGCAACAAGCAGATTGTCTACTGTTGGTTTTTTATTTTTAGCATTTTTAGACAATTTTTTCATCTTTGATGAGTTATTTTCGCTTTTAGATGTTTTTGTCTTTGCTTTTTTTTGTTTCTCTTGATTATCGTCTTGATTAACCTCTAACGAGCAAGAAAGCAAAATTAGCCCAGTTAATATATGCAATAAAAATATTGCAATTAATTTATTATTTTTCAAAATGTTATCCTTCAATAAAAATTTTAAGTAATTAATTATTAATTAATAATTTTAATTACTCAATTTATAACTTTAATTCAAAATTGTTATTGTACAAAAAAAAAATCGAAAAAAAAGAGAGCTTAAGCTCTCTTTAGGTTTAAAGGCTTTAATAATTAAAATTTTTTTAATTATTAAATTTAAATAATGTGTCTAATTGAATTAATGCTTGCTCTGATTTAAAGCAAAGAGAAATCATTTTCTCTTTATATAGCTTTTGGATATGATCTTTTAGCTTTTCTATATCGTATTGCAGCTCTAAGGTAGAGTTTGAACTTTTGATCAATGTTTCTATTGTATTTAGCCATTCTTTTTTTATTTCGATTAAATCAACAACTAAAGCATAAATTTCTTCTAAAGTAGTTTCTTTTAGCCCGTTCATGTTAATTGCTAAATCTTCAAGTGTAACTTCAAATCTTTGTTGAATTCGCATGCCCCCTGATATATTTTTTATTATCTCGTGCGCTTTTGGGTTTTGATAAAGCTTTTTTACAATCTCTGCTAAATTAAAAATGTCAGTAGTGTTGTAGCTTAGTGATGAATAAAATTGTCTTCTGATTCTTTGAGATTCTCTTAGGCCGGAGTTCATTTTTTCTCTGAGTTTTGCTCCATTTTGAGGATTTGTTTTGTAAACATTAATTAGTTCAAACATGTTGTCTTTTAGTCCAAATTGGCTAGGTATTTCTGTTTGAAGCTTATCTCTTTTTATTATTGCCATTTCTCTTTCTAAGATTTCAGAGAGCTTTTGATTTATGCTTTTGTTGTTTTTTAGAATCTTTAAGTCTTTTGTTGATCTTTGATGTTCTTGTTTTTTTGTGTCTTCTTGAGGAATTGGTTCATCGTAGGTTGCTTCTGTATAACTTGCTACTTTCTTCTTATTATTTTCATAGTTTAGCTCACAAGAAAAAAATGTTATTATCCCCAATGTTATTAATATTAATAATTTTGGTTTATTCAAAATTTAATCCTTTAATAAAAATTTAAGTAATTTTAATTATTTAAAATTAATACTTAATGATTTAAATTTAGTTCAAATTTGAAATTGAACAATAAAAAAAGAAGAGATATCCTCTTCTTTTTTTTATTAAATCTTTGTAAAATAGTTTATTTTCGTTTTTTAAATAAACTATCTGATTTCTGTTATGTTAAGGTATAGGTCAAGAGCAGACTGACGAGCATCTTGCATTTTATCTAAATACTTATTTTTAATGTATTGCCCTAAAGATTGAGGATCATTTCGTTTTGAATTAGAGCTTGTATTTGTAATAATGGCGTCAGCGTAATTTAACCATTCTTTTTTTTCAGCTAGTATTGAATTTAGTTTTGATTCAAGCTCTTTAAGCTTGTCTTTAAAGGTATAACTATTGATTATAGTGTTTAAGTACTGTGTGTTAAAGCTTTCAATTTTTTTCTCTATTTCTTCTAATGTACTTTCTAAAGAAATTTGTATTCCAAGCCCTGATATTATTAATGATCTGATTAAGCTGTGATTTTGATTCTCCTGGTAAAGGATGTTCATTATTGATCCAAATTCTGTAGTTTTAGCTTGATCAAAATCCATCATTGCATAGAGTCTATTTCTTTCACTTTCTGCTTCTGGTGTGTTAGAGCTAAGTTGTGGTGCGGAACCTCGATCAAAAACCGAAATATTTGAAATAACATCTAATAGAGTAAATGCAGAATCTTTCATTTTAAATTGATCGTAAGTTTCTCTAAATCCATGGTTGTGTGTTTTGTTTTTTTCTTCAGCAATTCTTCTAAGAAGGTTATTTTTTAGCTTTTGTAATGGACTATTACCTGAATATACTGGGACAACAAAGCTTGGCTGAGTTTGGTGTCTGTAATTGGTGAGCACATTATTGCTTTGTGAATTGTTAAAGTTTGTCTGGCTTGTTGGTTGACTAAAACTAGAACTAAAGGTATATTGTTGAGGTTTTATAATGCTTTGGTTAGGAGTGCTTGTATTATTAGGCACAGTTTGAATTGCTTGAGCAGATGCTATTTGTTTTGGCGGTGTAGCTTGTACATTTGTTGCTGGACTTGCTACTGGGCTTGCCTGACTTGCTGAGCTTGCTACTTGACTTGCTTGACTTGCTTGACTTGCTTGATTTGCTTGATTTGCTTGATTTGCTTGATTTGCTTGATTTGCTTGATTTGCTATTTGCATTGGATTTCCCGGATTCACTTGATTAGCTGGATTTAAACCTTGCAAGTTGTTATTTTTTTTTGATTGCGTGTTTTTTTGCAGTCCTGCTACTTTAATGTTTGTTTTATTTTTAGTAGCATTTGAGCCTGTGTTAATACTTATCTTTGCTTGATCATCTGTTGAGCTATTTAAAAGTTCTTCTACTTTGTTTTTATAATCTTTGTTTAGATTAGCATCAATTGTGCAAGAAGACAAAAACAAGGCTATGCACTTTAAAGGTATTAATGATTTAATTTTCAAGATGTTATTCCTCGATTTCTTTTTAATGAATTTTAATAATCAAAATTAATTAAAATTTAAAATTAATTACTAATTAATAAAAACTTAGTTCAAATTAAAAAATAATCAATAAGTATAAATAAAAAAGAGCAAAGGCTTTGCTCTTTTTTATGGGTGTGCTTATCAGTTGTTGTTAAATTCCCAGAATTTTGTTGTTTTTAGTTTGGGCTCTAATTAAGTGAAGTTAAAAAAAAGAAGAGAAGAATTAACTTCTCTTCCCAAAAAATATCAAGTGCAACGTATTTTTTTGTTTTTATTACTAATAGATGGGCTTTAAAGAATCATGTTCTTTATAATTTTCATTCATGTGGTTTACTAGTTTTTCCGCATCGGTTTGAATGTTTTCTAAATTTTTATTGTAATCTTCAATAGTTTCTTTTAAAGTTTTTGCAAACCTTTGTTTTAGCTTTAAGCTAGATTCTATTTGCATTAGTAGCCTTTCGGCTTTTTCTTGGCCTAGAGTGTGTAATTCATCTGTTATTGCTTTTCTTATTCCTTTTAAACACTCTTCTATGTTAAATTGAATACCCCATGATATGTGATAAAGAAAGCTTCCAAGTATATTATGAGCTTTAGGATTTTGTTTAAGTTTTTCAAGAATTCCTTGTAATATCTTTATTTTTTCTGTTTCATAATTTAAAGATGAGTAAATTATTCTTTTCATTTTCATTTGATTCTCTTCTACAATAAGATCACGAGGTCCAACTTTAAAAGTATCTAGAAAATCAAGTTGTGCAGCAGCAATTTTATCTATTTCTATCTTTTCTTGTTTCTGTTGAGCTTCTAGGTCCTTACCAATTGCTTTTAATTTTGAGATTATATCTTCTATATTTTTTGTCTTTAAAGGATCTGGATTTTGAGATTTATTTTTAAATTCTTTAGTGTTTTCTTTTTTATTGGTTTTGCTTTTTGGTTCCGGATCAATTTTATTAACGGCACATGAGATGCAAATTAAAGTTAATGTCGTTGTAAGAATATTAAGCTTAATTATATTAAGTTTAGTTTTTTTCAAAATATTCTCCTTATAAATTAAAACTAATATTTAATAAATATTATACAAAATAATAATATAACCATATTATTTTGTATGTTAAATGATATTAGTTTAATTTTATATTAAAAGTTTAATTTTTACTTCATTTTTGGTTTTTATTTTAATTTTGTAATATTTTAAATTTAAACTTTAATAAAAATTAAATAAAAATTAAATAAAAATTAAAAGACATTATTGTTTTTAGTTTGGACTCTAATTAAGCGAAGTTTAAAAAAAAGAAGAGAAGAATTAGCTTCTCTTCTTAAAAAATATCAAGTGCAACGTATTTTTTTGTTTTTATTACTAATAGATAGGCTTTAAAGAATTAAATTCTTTGTAATTTTCATTTATATGTTTTTCTAGTTGTTCTGCACTGGTTTTAATGTTTTCTGAATCTTGATTGTAAGCGTCAATAGTTTTGTTTAAGGCTTTTTTAAAGTTTTCTTTTATCTTTAATTCAGATTCTATGCGCATTAGTAGCTCTTCGATTTCTTTTTGGTTTAGAATTTGTAATTCATCTTTTATTGGGTTTTTTATTACTTTTGAAATTATGTCTAGTCGTGATTGAATAATTATTGGTATGTCGTAAATGAAATTTTTAGCTATTTTCTTGTGTTGAAGATTTTTGTCAAGCTTTTCAAGAATTTCTTGTAATATCTTTATTTTTTCTGTTTCATAATTTAAAGATGAGTAAATTATTTTTTTCATTTGCATTTTTTCATCTTCAGGAAGAGAATCATGAGGATCAGTTTTAAAAGTTTTTAAGAAATCAATTTGTGTATTGTCAATTTTAGCTATTTCTATATTTTCTTTTTCTTTCTGAGCTTCCAGGATTTTAAGGGTTGTTTCTAATTTTGAGGCTGTAGCTTCTGGATACTTTTCCCTTAAAGGTTCCAGATCCTTATTTTGTTTTTTTGAAGGTTCAAGATCTTGAAATTTATTTACAAAATTTTTGATGTTTTCTTTTTTATTGGTTTTGCTTTTTGGTTCCGGATCAATTTTATTAACGGCACATGAGATGCAAATTAAAGTTAATGTCGTTGTAAGAATATTAAGCTTAATTATATTAAGTTTAGTTTTTTTCAAAATATTCTCCTTATAAATTAAAACTAATGTTTAATAAATATTATATAAAATAATAATATAACTATATTATTTTATATGTCAAATGATATTAGTTTTATTTTATATTAAATAAAAATTAAAAGACATTATTGTTTTTAGTTTGGACTCTAATTAAGTGAAGTTTAAAAAAAAGAAGAGAAGAATTAACTTCTCTTCTTAAAAAATATTAATTGCAACGATTTTTTAATTTGAATTAGTAATATACGGTCTTAAAAGAATGAAGATTTTTGTAATTTTCATCCATATGTTTTGCTAATTGCTCCTTATTGGATTTAATGTTTTCTAAATCTTGATTGTAAGCGTCAATAGTTTTGTTTAAGGCTTTTTTAAAGTTTTCTTTTAGCTTTAAGTTAGATTCTAAGTCCATTAGTAGCGCATTATAGTTTTCTTCAGATAGAGTGTTTGCTTTCTTTTTTATTTCTTTTAAGCTTTTGTTTAGTTGGAATTGAATCATTAGTGATATGGAATAAAGGAATCTTTCAAGAATCTTTTGGTGTTCAGAAGTTTCTTTAAGTTTGTCAATAATTTCTTTTAATGTTTTTATTTTTTCGATTTCGTAATTTAAAGATGAGTAAATTATTCTTTTTATATTCATTTCTTCATTTTTGCTAAGATTTTGGTAGGATTGGGTTTTTAAAGAACCTAGAAAATCAGGTACTGTAGTATCAATTGTAGTTATTTCTGCATTGTCTTTCTTTTCTTGAGCTTCCAATTTCTTGCCAATTTCTTCTAATTTTGAGACTTTAGTTTCTTGATTCTTTTTATTTAGAGAATCAGGATCTTCTAAATTTTTGGTGCTTTTTTTTGGATTGGTTTTATCAGCAGCACATGAGATGTAAATCAAAGTTAATATTATTGTAAGAATATTAAGCTTAATTATATCTGGTTTGTTTTTTTTCAAAATATCCTCCTTATAAAATAAAACTAATATTTAATAAATATAATACAAAATAATATTTTAACTATATTGTTTTTTATGCCAAATAATATTAGTTTTATTTTGTATTGAAAGTCTAATTTCTACTTTGTTTTGGGTTTTTCTTTTAATTTTGTAATATTTTAAATTTAAAAATCAATAAATAAAAGACATTATTGTTTTTGGTTTAGATGCTGATTAAGTTGGTAAACAAAGAAAAAAATTAACTTCTCTTTTAAAAAAACATTAATTGCAATGCATTTTTTTGTTTTTATTATTAATTAGTAGGCTTAAAAGAATCAAGGTCTTTTTATAATTTTTCTCCATATGCTGCTAGTTCGTACACATAGGTTTTAATGCTTGGGGGGGGATTTTTATTGTAAGCGTCAATAGTTTCGTTTAATTTTTTTGCAAAGTTTTGTTTTATCTTTAAGTTAGATTCCAGGTTCATTAGTAATTCGGATTCTTTTTGGTTTTGAGTGTGTAAGTTATCGTTTATTAAGTATAAGGCCATATCTAGGTTGTATTGAATGTTTGCTGCTATTTGATAAATGAAGTGTTTAGCTGTATACCTGTGATGAGGCTGGTTATAAAGTGTTTCAAGAATTTCTTTTAATGTATTTATTTTTTGTGTATCGTAATTTCAAGATGAGTAAATTATTCTTTTGATTTGCATTTCTTCATATCGAGACAGCTCATCATATACATCAGCTTTAAAAGTAGCTAGGAAATCAATTCCTTTAGCATCGGTTTCGGCTATTTTTATATATTCTTGATTTTCCGGATTCTTATCAGTTGTTTCTAATTTTGAGGCTTTAGTTTTTTGATTCTTTTTTTTTAGAGATTCTGGATCTTGAGATTTATTTTCAAAATTTTGGTTATTTTCTTTTGTATTGGTTTTGCTTTTTAGTTTTATGCCAATTTTATTAACAAGTGTGCATGAGATGCAAATTAAAGTTAATACTGTTGTAATAATATTAAGCTTAATTATATTAAGTTTAGTTTTTGGCAAAATCCTTTCCTTATAACTAATATTTTAACCATATTTTTTTATTTGTCGAGAATATTAGTTTTATTCTTTACTAAAAGTCTAATTTTTGCTCTGTTTTTAGGCTTTTCTTTTGATTTTGTAATATTTTAAATTCAAACTTTAATAAAAATCAATAAAGATTAAAAACATTGTTGTTTTTGGTTTAGACTCTAATTAAGTTAGTAAAAAAAAGAGAAGAATTAACTTCTCTTTAAAAAAATATCAAGTGCAATGTATTTTTTTGTTTTTATTGCTAATTAATAGGCTTAAAAGAATCAAGAGTTTTGTAATTTTCCTTCATATAGGTTGCTAATGCGTCCACATTGGTTTGAATGTTTTTTGAATCTTTATTGTAATCGTCAATAGTTTCGTTTAATTTTTTTGCAAAGTTTTGTCTTGTCTTTAAGCTAGAATCCAGGTTCATTAGTAATTCGGATTCTTTTTGGTTTTGAGTGTGCAAGTTATCTTTTATTATTGCTTCTTTTATTAAGCATAAAACCCTATCTATGTCGTATTGAATACTTGCTACTATTTGATAAATGAATTCTTTAGATGTATACCTGTGCTGAAGCTTGTTGTAAAGTGTTTCAAGAATTTCTTTTAATGTATTTATTTTTTGTTTTTCGTAATTTAAAGATGAATAAATTGTTCTTTTGATTTGCATTTCTTCATATTGAGAAAGATTATCCTTCTCATCAGCTTTAAAAGTAGCTAGGAAATTAATTCCTTGAGCATCAATTTCATTTATTTTTATATATTCTTGTTTGTTTTGATTTTCCAGGTTCTTAGCAGCTGTTTCTAATTTTGAGGCTTTAGTTTTTTGATTTTTTTTATTTAGAGGATCAGCATTTTCAAAATTTTGATTTTTTTTATTTAGAGGATCAGCATTTTCAAAATTTTGGTTTTTTTGTTCCAGGTCTATTTTATCAACAGCACATGAGATGCAAATTAAAGTTAATATTATTACAACAATGTTAACTTTAATTATATTTAGTTTAGTTTTTGTCAAAATACTCTCCTTATTAATTAAAATTAATACTTATTAATTTTAATATAAAATAATAATATAACTATATTGTTTTGCTTGTCAAATGATATTAGTTTAATTTTATATTAAAAGATTAAATTTCTACTTTGTTTTAGACTTTTGTTTTGATTTTATAATATTTTAAATTCAAACTTTAATAAAAATTAAATAAAGATTAAAAACATTGTTGTTTTTAGCTTAGACTCTAATTAAGTGAGTAAAAAAAAAAGAGAAGAATTAACTTCTCTTTAAAAAAAATATCAAGTGCAATGTATTTTTTTTGTTTTTATTACTAATCAATAGGCTTAAAAGTACCAAGTTCTTTACAAACTTCATATATCTGCCATGTTAGTTGTTTCATATCGGTTTTAATGTTGTATAAATTTTGATTGTAAGCCTCAATAGTTTCGTTTAATTTTTTTGCAAATTCTTGTTTTAGAGTTAAGCTTTTTTCTAAAGCCCCATGTAGCAATTCGAACTCATTTTGTTTTAGATTGTGTAATCCATTTTGTATTAATTCTAAACAACCTTCTAGTTCTTTTTGAATAAAAAATGCTGTGCCATGAAGGAAATATATAAGTAAAGGGGGTACTCTTTCGTGGTCAATATATTGGTAAAGTTTTTCAAGAATTTCTTTTAATGTATTTATTTTTTGTGTGTTGTAATTTAGAGATGAGTAAATTATTTTTTTTATTACTATTTTTTCATCTTTATAAAGAGTACCATAGGGAGAGGCTTTAAAAGTATCTAGGAAATCAAGTTTTGCAGCAGCAATTTTGGCTATTTCTATATTGTCTTTTTTTTCTTGAGCTTTCAGCTTCTTACTGATTGCTTTTAATTTTGAGATTATATCTTCTTTTTCTAGAGATTTTTGATTTGAAGGTTTTAGATTGTGAGATTGATTTAAACAATTTTGGTTGTTTTCTTTTGGATTGGTTAGGCTTTTTAGTTTTGTATCAATTTGATCAACAAGTGAGCATGAGATGCACATTAAGCTTAATATTGTTGTAATATTAAACTTAATTATATTTGATTTAATTTTTGTCAGAATATTCTCCTTAATCATATTTGATTCAGTTTTTGTCAAAATATTCTCCTTATTTTTTTATATATGTCAAATAACATTAGTCTTAGTTTGTATTAGAAGATTAAATTTCTAGTTTTTAGGCCTTTTTTTTATTTGCAATATTTAATCCTTTAATACATACACTACCAATTAGTAGTGTATGTGATCACAACAGGCTTTTAGTAGTATTTTCATCTTCTCTGTAATGCGCATACTTTCATCTGGGTTTAATTTATATTCGTATCCAAGCCTTATCATTTCTCCTAAAATTATTCTATCAACACTGGAACTTGCTGTATTGTTTCCATATTTGCTAATAACTTCTTCTACGATTTTTATCCAAGCATTTTTATTTTGCATTAGTTTTTCAAATTTTTCTTGAATATCTTTTACTGTTTTTGTTTCAAAGTTTAATATTAGGCGTCTTAGCTCGTTTTTAGTTAAAAGATTGACAACTGTTTCTAATGATTCTTGGGTTTTAAATCCTTTCCAAAAAAATGCGTCAATAATATTATAATGGTAGCCACTTGAGCTTGATGTTTTTGCTAGTATTGAGATTAATTTTTTGATTTTATTTTCATCATAATCTAGAGATGAATAAAATAATCTTCTAGCCTCATTCTTTTTTAACATTAAGTCAATATTTGAGGCGCCAGTATTTTCCGGGAATGCGTTTTTATTTATTCCAAAGTGATCAATAGGTTCAATTTTTTGAATATCTTGATTTGTTTTTTGAGTAGATATTTCAATCTTTGATTCTATTGATTCAATTAATTCTTCATTTTCATTTAATCTTTGAATAAATTTTTTAATTATCCTTTCCTTTTTAGTTTTTGAAAGTTGGCTTTGTTGTAAATTGTTCAAATTTTCTGCTTTATTAATACTAAAGTTTTTAGCAATGAGGTTTGATTGCAATTCCTTTGTTGCTTCTTCGCTATTTGATGGAGAATAAAAAGAGCATGAGAACAGCAAGGTTATTTTAAATAGCGTTAATATCTTATAAATCATGTTTCTTTTCAAGACGTAATCCTTTAAAAAATTTAATTAGTGTTATTTGGCAAGCTCAGTATTTCTAATATAAATATATTTCAGTTTGTTTAATTTTCAATATTTGTTTTACTTATTTAAAATAAAAGACAATAAGTTAATCATTTAAAATATTTTTTTTTAAAAAAAGCTTAAAAGATTTCATTTGGTTTTTAAATTTATTCTTAATGCAAGCAATATTAATGCTGAATTGTTGTACTTTTTAAGCTATATTAATTTTAAAAAATTTTGTTATTAGCTTTGTTTTTTACTGATGATTGCATTATATTTTTCATGTGTTATTTTGTAATAATAAATCTAACTATTATAAAATAACACCGTTCTCCCCATTTTAATGTAAAATTTAAGTCTTAAAATCTTTATTGAAAGTCTTTATTTTAGATTGAATTTTAAATTAAAAGAGTTAATTATTTATTTTAATACAAATATATATTGATTCTAATTTAGTTATGTTTTAAAATATTAAGAATAAAATAGTTTAAATAAGGAGAATAAACAATGACTAAAATGTTTAGTAATTTAATAATTAGTGGATTATTGTTTGGACTTGTAAATTTGAATGTGTTTGCAGATTCTAACAATGTAAGCGTTCTACAATCTCAATCCAATGTTGTAGAACAATCAGATCAAAAAGATGGCAAAAGCCCAGATCAAAAAGATCAGGTTAGTAAAGCTCTAGATACTATTAACAAGGTGACAGAGGATGTTTCTAATAAATTAGAAGGCGTTAGAGAATCGTCTCTTGAGTTGGTAGAATCAAATGATGCAAGCGTAGTTAAAAAGTTTGTAGGTTCAATGTCTTTGATGTCAGATGTTGCTAAAGGTGCTGTTGTTGCATCACAAGAGGCAACTATTGTGGCAAAGTTTTCAGGAATGGTTGCTGAGGATGCGAATAAGGTTGTTGAAATGTCTAAAAAGGCTGTTCAAGAAACTCAAAAAGCTGTTTCTGTTGCAGGTGAAGCAATGTTTTTAATAGAAAAGCAAATAATGTCAAATAAATCTCCAAATAATAAGGAATTGGAATTAACAAAAGAAGAATTTGCTAAAGTAGAAAAAGTTAAAGAAACTCTAATGGCTTCTGAAAGGGCTTTAGATGAAACAGCTCAAGAGGCTCAAAAAGTTCTCAATATTGTTAATGGTTTAAATCCATCAAATAAGGATCAATTAGTAGCAAAAAAAGATGTTGCAAAGGCTATTTCTAGTGTTGTTAAAGTAGCTCAAGGTGCAAGAGATCTTACAAAAGTAATGACCATTTCTTTATATATGAGATAGTTTAATTATATAGATTTATAAATGATTAGAGGATAAAGCAAAAAGGTTTGAGGCTAATTATATTAGCCTCTACCTTTTTTGCTTTCTATTTTACTCAAAGCTTAATATTAAACTCCCCATTAAGACTGTTCTTATGATATAATATTTGCATTCTGAAAAAGTTAATAAATTTATCTTTAAATAAGGAGATCAATTTTTGAACAAAGAATATAAAATTTTGGATAATGGTTTTTTAAAGCTTATTGATTTTATTGGAGATGATAAGAGAATCGTTGATGCTGCAAGGATTTCTTATCGAGGAGATAGTGTTAAAAGGAAAGATGAGGAACTTATTGACTATTTAATAAGAAATGGGCATACAAGTCCATTGGAGCAGGTGGTTTTTACATTTCATGTTAAAGCTCCAATATTTATTGCAAGGCAATGGATGAGACACAGAACCGCAAGGATTAATGAAGCTTCTGGATGTTATAGTTTGGCAAGAAAGGAATTTTATATTCCCTTAGAAGAAGATTTAAAGCGCCAAATTTCCAACAATAACCAACCTGAAAGAGAGT